>NZ_JAMBDS010000017.1:0-48401 GCF_025143785.1 Brachybacterium sp. p3-SID1565 | reverse complement strand
CGCGGCCCACGCTGAGGTGGACGACAACGCCCTGATGGAAGTGGCCCGCCTGACCAGGGTCTCCAGCTCCCGGACGATCAGCACGCTGGCCGGTCGCTACGACGTGCCGGAGGAGACGCTGCGCTCCGCCTACAACGCACTGAAGGACCGGTGGGAGCGGCAGGCACCGCCGCTCATGGACGGCGTGCTGGAGGTCATGGATGCCGTGCGCGCGGCCGGCGGTGTGAACCTGGTGGCCACCCACCGCGACCGCGACAGCGCGACGGTGCTGGTGGAGTCCCTGGGCCTGGAGATCGACGACATGGTGTGCGCCCCGGACGGCTTCCCCCGCAAGCCCGATCCGGCGATGCACCGAGCCCTGCTGGAGCGCAACGACCTGACCGCACAGGACTGCCTCGCAGTGGGGGACCGGCCCGCCGATGTGGAAGCCGCCGAGGCAGCCGGCATCCGCGCCTATCTGCTCACCACCCCCGGCATCCCCCTGGGGGCGCCGGGGATGCGGAGGATCCAGTCGCTCAGCGAGCTGCCCGTGTGAGGGCTGGAGCCCATCGACACCGGCAGGAGCCCCTTTTGGACCGCGGCGATCAGTGGCACCGTTCTGCTATGACGACGATCACAGGACAGTCGCTGCTAGGGGTGTGACCAAGGGCGACCTGCGCATGGCCCCCGCATCATCGAGCTCGCCGAGCAGGCGGGCGTAGAAGCGGATCCGTCGGCCCCGACAATGCTCGAGCTGGGCCTGGACACCGCGAACCGGGATGTGATCGCACCGTTCTGGGCGGCTCTGCTGACCGGCGATGCGAGCAACGTCGACGGGGACGACGTCGTCGATCCCAGCAAGCGGGTTCCGGCGGAGCCTGAGGGCACACGACCCGCGGCACTCGGGACATCCTGTGGCCCGACGCGCCAGCAGATTGTCGACGCGCTGACGGGGGCTGCGGGAGAGGAGCAGTCCTGACCGCCCCCCCCGTCGTACTTTACATAACGTACATTATCGGCGTGCACTCAAGATGGCGTCATGTGCCCCTTCGCCCAGGGGTGATGACGCGGAGCTTTGCGAGGAACCGTTCATCGCCCCAGCGCACGCCGTCGTGTCCGTGGGGTCATGGTGGACTCAGCTCGCCTGCTCCTCGAGATCCTCGAGGGTGAACTCCCCGCGGCGCAGTCCGCTCAGCACGCGCCAGGTGCGGATCACCCGCGGCAGGGAGATGACCAACAGACCACCGAGCATGTTGAACGGGATCACGATCGCGAACCATGTGAGGAACTGACCGATGGAGATGTCCGCACCAGCGAGCATGGCAGCGAAGATGACGATCGCGTTCAGGGCGCCGTGGAGCATGCCCAGACCGATCACCAGCAGGCCCGAGACCAGGCACACGATAGCGGTGACGACGTCGTTGGAAGTCCCCTGCTGCATGCGGGTGGACAGGGTGATGGTGGCGCCCGCCAGCAGGGACAGGCCGATCATGGCTCGGAGTGAGTCCTGGTCGAGGTACTTCTGGGCGGTATCGATGATGGTCCCGTGGTACCCCGGCAGTGAGAGCACGATCAGTCCCGCGAAGGCCAGTCCCCCGCCGAGGTTCGTCACCAGGCTCACCGCCCACAGGCGCGCCATCTGCACCCAGGTCCCCTGGCCCGCGATCACTGCGTTCAGCGGTAGCAGGAACTCCTCGGTGAACAGCTCCGAGTGGGCGAGCTTCAGAGCGAGCAGTCCCACGCCGAAGGCCATGCCTGCCAGCACATCGGAGCCTGTGGCCTGCTTGACGAGCACCATCGCCAGGATGCCGAGCCCCACGTCGATGCCACCGAACATGCCGGTGATGATCAGCTCGGGCCATTTGCGGTTCAGTCGCTCAGCGCCTTCGGAGACGGTGTCGAGCGCCTCGTCCAGCAGCTCGTCCTCGATGTCGAGGTCGTTGGTACCGAGCCGTCGGCGCTGCTCCCCCTGATCTAGCTGGGCGCTCTGATCCATGCCCAGATCCTAGGCCTTCGCGATCGTCGTGGACTGCCGCCCGGCCACCACGAAGCATGCGATGGAGATCAGCGAGCCCGCCACCATCGCGATCGCCATCGGCAGCGAGGATTCCGTGCCGGCCAGTCCCACCAGCGGAGCCGCCAGGGACGCGGAGAACGAGAAGCCCAGGCCCAGTATCGCCGAGCCGGTGCCGGCGAACTCCCGGGCCTGCTCCGAGGCCATCGCCGCGCCGTTGCCGAAGATCATCCCCTGCGGCGCCACCGTGAAGAAGAACGCCGGCAGCACGATCCACGCCGGGGTGTCGAAGAACAGGCTCCCGATCAGCAGCGCGAAGCTCGCCAGGCTCACCACCGCCAGGGCCACTCGCATCAGCCTGCGCGGGTGGATGGTGCGGGTGAGCCGGGCCGAGAGGAACGCGGCGGCCATCATGCCGGTGGAGTTGATCGCGAAGCTCACCGAGTACTGGGTGGAGGAGTAGCCCAGCATCTCCTGGACCACGAAGCTGGAGGCGGAGACATACGCCATCAGCGCGAAGGCCGAGAACGCGTTGACCAGCATGTAGGCAACGAACAGGGGCCTTCCCAGCAGGGCGCGCGCGTTGCGCAGGAAGGTCCGGAACCCGCCCGCGTGACGGCGCGACCGCGGCAGCGACTCCGGGATCAGGAAGAGGGTGCCGATCAGCGAGATCAGCGACATCGCGGCGATCACCACGAAGATCTCCCGCCACTGACCGACGATGAGGATCAGCCCGCCTAGCAGCGGGGCGACGATCGGGGCGATGCCACCGATGCCCTGCATGATGTTCATGACGCGGAACAGTTCGGGTCCGTCGGTCATGTCGATCAGCACGGCACGCCCCAGCACCATCCCGAAGCCGCCGCCGATGCCCTGCAGCACCCGCACGATCAGCAGCACTTCCACACTCGGAGCGAGGGCGCAGCCGATCGACGCGAGCAGGCACAGCACGATCCCGATCAGCAGCGGGGTACGCCGGCCGATGCGGTCCGAGAGGGGCCCGGCCACCACCTGGCCGCTCGCGGTGCCCACGAAGAACGCCGTCAGTGTGAACTGCAGGCTGGCGGCGCTGGTGGCCAGGTCCGAGGCCACCTGCGGGAAGGCCGGGATGTACATGTCAGTGGCCAGCGGCCCGATGGCGCTGAGGGTGGTGAGCACGACGATCACCATCACCGTGACCTTCGCGCGGGTGCGCGTCAGCTCCTGCTCGTCGGGCAGATGGGCGATGTCGCGATCGGCCTGGTCCTCCAGCACCGGGATGGCACCGGTGATGGTGGGCAACGACCCGGTGGTGGTGGGCACGGGGCCGGTGGTGGGTGCCGGTTCGTCGACCGCGGGGGCCTGCGCGGGCTGGTCGTGATGGTGATCGCGGGCGGGGGAAGCCACGGGCGTCCTTTCAAGGGGGAAACGGGCGAGCCGAGCAGGATCGCAAGGATCCCGCCCGGCTCGACCGCACCATCCTAGGGACAGGCGGGAACCACCAGAAGCGCTCAGGCCGTGGGCTGCGCTACTCCTTCGTGCACCTCGGCTGCGCGACGGCGACGTTCGAACAGCCACACCAGGGCCACAGCCACCAGATCCATCCCGATGTACACGAGCATGAAGGGGCCGCCCATGCCCACGGAGCGGTCGATCGCAATGTGCCCGTCGTCGGACCCGAGTGCCGACAGCACCATCATCACGACGTTGTTGACCACGTGGAAGGCGATCGGCGCCTCCAGCCCGCGGCTGATGATCGCCATCAGGCCCGTGCACACCCCGAACAGGACGTAGTAGGAGAGCAGCCACGGGTCGATCGAGGCGTGCATGATGCCGAAGACGAGGCTCGAGCCGATCAGCGCCACCACCACGGCGGCCTTCGCCGGCCGGATCCAGGAGCCGATCGCGGGCATGATCGCGCCGCGAAACATGACCTCCTCGGCCGCGGCCTGCAGCGGGGTGGTCAGCAGGGTGATCGCGATCAGCAGGATCACCCCGGCGCTCAGGCCGATGCTCTGCAGCATGCTGGGGTCGACGGCGACCATGATCCCGTTGACCACCAGCAGCAGCACCAGGAACACGCCGGTGTACAGACCCAGTCGGCCCCAGGAGGCGCGCCGGCCGATGCGGAACTGCTCGCGCACGGGCACCTTGCCGATCCAGCGCATCAGCAACATCGCGACCGGCGCCATCACAGCGATGCTCAGGTTCGCGGCCAGCATCATCCACGGCGACAGAGGAGCGCTGCCATCCACCGGGGGCTGCACACCGGTCACCACCATCTCGATGAGCATCACGATGGTGCCGACGATGATCTGCAGCACGAGCATCAGCACCAGCAGCACGGGGATGATCACCAGGGGCTTCCACCAGCTCATCCGCACATGCGCACCGAAGGGGCGAGCGTGGTCCACCGCAGGCGGTCGCGGGCAGGACGCCTGGGGCGGCATCGATGATCCGTAGGTCCCGTGCCACGTGGCAGGACCCTGCGGGGCGGGGACGCCGTGCTGGGCCGATGGACCTGGTGCCGGGGGGCGAGGAGTCTGCGTCATGGATCCATGATCGGGGATCGGTCCGACCGTTCGGTGCCGCCGTGCGTCCATGGTCGACCCCACCTGGGGCGGTCGACCTCCGGTGGTGATCAGACCATGGTCGGGTCCGCGGGGGCGCGATCCGCGAGGCGGGACAGGCGCGCCTGGTAGGTGGGGTCGGTGCGCTTGAGCCAGCGGATCACTGCGGCGGTGACGGGGATGGCGGCGTACTGCACGAGCACCTTGTACAGGAATCCCAGCAGGGTGTACTGCGCCCATTGCTCCACGGTGGTGATGCCGATGGCGGCCGCGGCGATGGTGCAGAAGATGACGGTGTCCACCAGCTCGCCCAGGCCGCTGGCGGTGAACAGGCGGCCGATCAGCCCGCGCTCCCCCGACCGCTGCTTCATCCGGCCCACCAGGAAGGAGTTCAGGGACTGACCGGCGGCGAACCCGGCCAGTCCCGCCACCACCACGATCCACACCGGGCCCAGGGCCAGTTCGAGGGCGTCCTGCTTGGCCAGGCCGTAGTCGTCGGGGAACGGGGGCAGGGCGATGATCACCTGGTAGCTGAGGGTGGCGATGACGCTCACGGTGAAGGAGGTGATGATCGCGCGGCGGGCGGCGCGGGGGCCGTACAGCTCGGTGATCACGTCGCCGAGGATGTACGCGAGGGGGAAGAGGAAGAAGCCGCCGTCGGTGATGATCTCGAAGCCCGTACCGGGAACGGTGCCGAAGGTGACGCCCTTGGCAGCGCCGATGCCGGAGAGGATCACCACGGTGACCATGGCGGCAAGGAGGATGTCGAAGTGAGAGGAACCCCGGTCGGCGTAGACGGCGCCGGCCGGGCTTCCAGGGTACTGACTGGTGGGGGTGCTGTTCGGTGAGGTCACCGGAGCAGGGTACACAGCCCTGCCCCGGTGGAGTGGACCTCAGATGCCGTGGGCGTCGTAGTCGACGTCGCAGACGAAGCTCTCGAACTGGGCCTGGGTGCCGTGCCAGAGGTTGGAGTCACCGGCGAAGGGACCGGAGTCGGAGTACTGCCACAGCTCCCAGCCCCACCAGCGGCCGGGCAGCAGCACGGGCGGCTCGGCGCGGTAGGCGGCCAGGAACAGGGGCGTGTTGGTGGGTGTCCATTCCCCCACCACGTCCATCCACCAGTAGTAGTTGGTGTAGACCACGGGCCGGCGGCCCACCGAGTCCTGGTAGCGCACCAGGAAGGCGGAGATCCACTCGCGCATCTCCTGCTGGCCCAGTCCGTAGTCGCGCGGCAGGCCGCGGTAGCCCTCCAGGTCGACCATGCCGGGCAGGGTGCGTCCGTCCTCGCTCCACCCGCCCCCGTTGTTCAGGAAGAAGTCCACCTGCTCCTCGGGGCCGCCGGAGTCCGGCCGGGCGAAGTGATAGCCGCCGCGCATCAGACCGGCGTCGCCGGCCCCGGTGTACTGGTGGTCGAAGTCGGGGCTGCGGTAGCTGCGGCCCTCCGTGGCCTTGACGTACGCGAAGCGGGAGCCCAGTTCGCGCTGGGCAGCCCAGTCCACGCGGCCCTGCCAGGCGGAGACGTCCTGCCCGTGGATGCCGGTGGCCGCTGCAGGAGCGGCAGGTTCGGCCGCGGCGGGGGCGGCGTGAGCGGACGCCCCGAGCGCGCCGGAGGCGCCGACACCGAGGGTGGCCATGCCGAGGGCCCCTCCGCGCAGCAGGCTGCGACGGGAGGATCCGGCGGGCGGGAGCGGGGGCTGGGACGGGGTGCGGGCAGGCGCGAGATGGCGCGGTCGATAGGCCGCCATGGGGTTCTCCTGGGGAAGCGGAGGACGGGGAAAGGGGGATGCGAGGTTCGCCACATCCGTGCCTCACCGTAGGAGCTGGGATCGCGCGATCGTGGGAGATCCGCCGTCAGGGCGTGTCGGTCTGCTCCTGGCGCACCACGAATGCCCGCAGGGTGCCCAGGATGGTGGTGGCCGCCAGCTCGGTGACGTCCCGGCCGTCCATCTGCTCACGGAGCATCAGGTCCACGAAGATCCCCACCAGCAGCTGGGCCAGATCCTCCGGCGCCAGCAGCGGCCGCTCGCCCGTCATGGTGATGCCCCGCATCAGCAGGTCGCCGATCTCGTCCCGCAGGCGCTCCCGCTGGACGGCGAGGCGGCCCCGCAGCTCCTCGTCGCGCAGGGAGCGGGAGATCGCATCGGAGTACAGCAGGTACCACTAGCGGCCGAAGGGGCGGATCGCCTCGAACACGGCCACCATCACCCGGTCGTCGCCCGCCTCGGCGTGCAGGCTCATGGCTTCCTCGACCGCGGTGCGCATGATGCCCAGCAGCTCTTCGGTGACCGAGGCGAACAGCTCGCTGAACACCTCCTCCTTGGTGGAGAAGTTCGAGTAGAACGCGCCCCGGGTGAATCCGGCGGCGGTGACCAGGTCGTCCACGGTGGCGCCGTCGATCCCCTTCTCCACGAAGACGTCCAGGGACGCCCGGACGAGTCGCGTACGGGTGTTCTCCTTGCGTCGCGTGGCAGCGGATTCGGGGAGAGGTTCGAACAGATCGGTCATGGGTCCTCATCGGCGCGCAGGGGCCTGGGTGCTGATGGTCTCTCTTCTGGAGGCGGCCCTTGGCATGCACTCAGCTTCACGAAAGCACCCCACTGATACATTAGTGTATCGAGTGCACCACTGTTTCCAGTTCGAGATCGTCTCGAGTGCGGGACCAGGCCCGATCCCGTCGCGGTGCACGTCTCCCCCGTCGTCCGCCTCGTCCCGCCTGGAGGCCGTGTGTCCTCATCCCTGTACCGCCTCGGCCGCGCCATGGCAGCGGCCGGGTGGAAGATCGTCGCCCTGTGGACGGCTCTGCTGATCGCGGTCGCCGCCCTCGCCTTCGGGCTGAACGGCTCCTTCTCCACCGAGTTCGAGATCCCCGGCACGGAGGGGCAGGCCGGCATCGACAACCTCGCCACCCGCTTCCCCGAGATGGGCGGCACCGCCGGCCAGGTGGTCTTCCGCACCACCGACGGCACCACGGTGGACGAACTGCAGGGGCCGATCGAGGAGACGATGACGGCGATCGGCGAGGTGGAGGGCGTGGAGGTGGCCCCCTCCCCCTTCGACGAGCTCTCCCCCGGCACCCGCAACCAGGACGACACCGCCCTGATCGCCCAGTTCCAGATGGACGGGCAGATCGGTGAGTTCCCCGCATCCGCTCCCAGTGAGGTGCTGGAGATCGTCGAGTCGGCGAACACCGCACAGCTCGAGGCCCACCTGGGCGGTCAGGTGCTCTCCAGCGCCGAGATCCCCTCCAGCATCGGTGAGGTCCTGGGCATCGTCGCCGCCCTCATCATCCTGGCGATCATCTTCCGCTCGTTCCTGCCCGCGATCATCCCAATCGTCACCGCCGTGGTCGGGGTGGGCATCTCCATGCTTGCCCTGGTCGCGCTCTCGGCCGGCGTGGACATCCCCTCGGTCACCACCGCCCTGGGGGCGATGCTGGGCCTCGCAGTGGGCATCGACTACGCGCTGTTCATCCTGCACCGACACCGCGGCAACCTCGAGCGCGGCGACGACGTCTCCGAGTCCATCGGCACGTCCCTGGCCACCTCCGGCAGCGCCGTCATCTTCGCCGGCATCGCCGTCATCATCGCGCTGGTGGGCCTGTTCGTCACCCGCATCCCCTTCGTCACCATCATGGGCATCGCCGCCGCCGCCACCGTCGCGCTGTCGGTGCTGGTCGCGGTGACGATGCTGCCGGCGATCATGGGCATCCTCGGGGAGCGACTGCGGCCGCGGAAGGTGCGACGCCTGATGGCCGACAACGGCGGCACGCTCCCGCAGGAGGATCCCTCCAGCGGCACCCGCAGGAAGCCCTTCGGCACCACCTGGGTGCGCCTGGTCACCAAGGTCCCCGCGCTGACGATCCTGCTGGTGGTGATCGGTGTGGGAGCGCTGGCCGTCCCGCTGAAGGATCTGGAGCTGGCCCTGCCCGACCAGGGCACCGATCAGCCAGGCACCCCCGCCCGCGAGACCTACGACCTGATCGCCGAGGAGTTCGGCCCCGGTTACAACGGACCCCTGCTGGTCACCGCCGACATCATCAACACCACCGATCCCCTGGGCGTGGTCGAGGCCCTCGAGACGGAGATCGCCTCGCACCCCGACGTGCGCGAGATCCAGATCGCCACTCCCAACCGGGGAGCGGACCTCGCGGTGATCGCCGTGGTCCCCGAGGGCGGCCCCACCGAGCAGTCCACCAAGGACCTGGTTCAGGACCTGCGCGAGGCCGGCCCCTCCTGGGAGGAGGAGTTCAGCATCTCCGAGGTCACGGTGACCGGTGCGACCGCCGTCGGCATCGACGTGACCGACATGCTCTCGAAGGCGCTGCTGCCGTTCGCGATCTTCGTCGTCGGCCTCTCGCTGATCCTGCTGATGGTGGTGTTCCGATCGGTCTGGGTCCCCATCAAGGCGTCGCTGGGATACCTGCTCTCCGTGGGCGCCGCCTTCGGTGTGACCGCGATGGTCTTCGAGTACGGCTGGTTCAACGGCCCGCTGTTCGTCAGCGTGAACGGCCCCGTGGTGGCGTTCATGCCGATCTTCGTGATGGGTGTGCTGTTCGGCCTGGCCATGGACTACGAGGTGTTCCTGGTCTCCCGCATGCGGGAGGAGTTCGTGCGCACCGGCGATGCGAAGGGTGCCATCGAGAGGGGCTTCACCGGCAGCGCCCCCGTGGTCACAGCCGCTGCCCTGATCATGGTGGTGGTGTTCACCGGCTTCATCACCTCCGGCTGGTTCATGCTGCAGCCCATCGCGGTGGGCCTGGCCGTGGGAGTGCTGGTGGACGCCTTCGTGGTGCGCATGACCCTGGTGCCCGCCGTGCTCGCCCTGCTGGGTCCTCGTGCTTGGGCACTGCCGGGATGGCTGGATCGCCTGCTGCCCACGGTCGACGTCGAGGGCGAGGGCCTCGAGCACGTCCTCGAGCATCGCGACTGGACCGAGCACAACGGGAGGGCCTCCCTGCGCCTGGACGGCGCCGTGGTGCCCACACCGGACGGCGGTGAGCCGCTGGGCCCGCTGAGCGGATCCATCGCCCCGGGCACCCTGCTGGTGGTGCGCAGCACCGACGACGCGGCCCGCGCCGCGCTGCTGTCGCTGATCGGCGGGCGCATCAAGCCCACCGAGGGTGTGGTCGCCCTGCATGACCGGCTTCTCCCCCAGGACACCGGCGTGATCCAGGCCCGCACCCACTGGATCCCCACCGGGGCCGACGTCTCCTCCCGCCTGGAGGACGTCACCGGCCGCGACCTGGCCCACCGCATGGTCGTCATCGAGCAGATCGAGGACCTCGCCCACGCCGCCACCGTCAGCGGTGACCGCACCGTCGCGCAGCTCGATGCGCTGCTGGAACGGGACGTGACCGTGGTGGTGGGATCCCGCAGCGAGCAGGCCCTGGACGCCGAGCACCATCTGCGCGCCTTTCTGCAGGACCCCACCCGTCTGACCGCACTTGCCCTGCACCGCTCCCCCGCCCCTGAAGGAGCCCTGGTATGAACCGCCTTCGCCATCCCCGCACCCTGATCGTCGTGCTTCTGCTGCCCCTGATGGTGGCGGCCGTCGGCATGTGGGCGCTCAGCGGTCGCGTGGACCGCATCGACCAGGTGCCCGCCGCCGTGGTGAACCTCGATGAGGGCACCACCATGGAAGTCGACGGCGAGGAGCAGATGGTGCCGTTCGGCCGCCTGCTGGCCGGAGCCCTCACCCAGCCCGACACCGTCACCGGGCAGGAGGCTCCGGAGATGACCGGCTTCGACTGGCGCCTCACCGATGCCTCCGATGCCCGCCAGGGCCTGCGCGACGGCACCTACGCCGCGGTGGTGACGATCCCCGAGGACTTCTCGGCCAAGGTGGGCACCCTGGGCACGCCCGAGGCTGTCCAGGCCCAGCTCCACGTCACCACCAACGACGCCAGCGGCCAGCTCAACGCTCTGGTGGGCACCGCCGTCGCGCAGGCCTCCGCCTCGACCATGGGCGGGGAGATGGCCCGCCAGTACCTCGACGGCATCTACCTGGGCTTCAACGACCTGCACGCCGGGTTCGACGAGGCCGCCGACGGTGCCCGCGAACTGGCCGACGGCACCTCCGAGCTCGACGACGGCCTGCAGCAGACCGCCGATGGCACCAGGGACCTGGCCGGCGGCGCCGGTGAGGCGGCCGACGGCAGCCGGGACCTGGCCGACGGTGCCTGGGGGCTCGCCGACGGCACCCGCGGCACCGCCGATGGCACGCGCAGCCTGGCCAACGGCCTGGGCGAGCTGGCGGACGGCACCGACGACCTCGCCGGCGGCAGTCGCGACCTCGCCGACGGACTGGACCAGGTGGCCGATGGCACCTCGGATGCCGCCTCCGGCGCCGACGACCTCGCCGGGGGCCTGGACCAGCTCGCCACCGGAGCGGACGACGCCGCCGGTGGCAGCAGCGACCTGGCCTCGGGCCTGGACGAGCTGGCCACCGGCACCGAGCAGCTGGCCGATGGGGCCGAAGCCCTGGAAGGCGGCCTCACCGGTACCGCGGACCAGCCGGGCCTGCTGGACGGCATCGATGCCCTGCGCAGCGGTGTGGAAGGGGACGGCACCGCGGAGAACCCGGGCCTGGTGGCCGGCGCCGATCAGCTGGCCACCGGGCTGGAGCAGTACGCCGAGGGCGTGCAGAGCGCCTACGACGGCCTGAGCGTCGGCCTGAGCGGTGATGGCAGCGAGGAGAACCCCGGCCTGGTGGCCGGCAGCCGCGGCGTCGCCGACGGTGCCGCACTGGTGGCCGACGGCGCCGAGGAGCTGCGCGACGGCATCGCCGGTGACGGCACGGCCCTGAACCCGGGCATGCTGGGCCTCGCCACGTCCCTGCGCGACCAGGCCTGCGCTTCGGGGGATCCCGCCCTGTGCGCCCAGGCCGAGGGCAATCTCGCCTACGTCCAGGGGGTCGACGACGGTCTCAACGGAGACGGCTCCGAGCAGAACCCCGGCCTGGTGGCCGGCGCCCGTGGCGTCGCCGACGGCGCAGGCGGCGTCGCCGAGGGCATCGAGCAGCTGGCCAGTGGCGTCGATGCCGCCTTCAACGGCGACGGGACCGCCGAGAACCCCGGCCTGATCACTCCGGCCCGGCAGCTCGCCGAGGGTGCCCGGGCCAGTGCTGACGCCGCTACCCTGCTGGTGGACGGCGTGGGCGAGTTCGCCGATGGGCTGCACACCTACGCCGATGGTGTCAGCGACTTCTCCGACGGCGCCCGCGACCTCGCCTACGGTGCCCGTGCCAGCGCCGACGGTGCAGGCGAGCTCTCTGCCGGCCTGCGCCAGCTCTCCGACGGCACCCGCGCCAGCGCCGACGGTGCAGGCGAGCTCTCCACCGGCCTGCATCAGCTCTCCGACGGCACCCGCGCCAGCGCCGACGGTGCAGGCGAGCTCGCCGACGGGGCCGGTCAGCTCGCCGACGGCACCCGCGCCAGTGCCGATGGCGCCGGGGCGCTCGCCGATGGCAGTGAGCAGCTGGCCGACGGCACCCGCGAGTTCGCCCAGGGCAGCGATGAGCTCGCCAACGGCGTGGGGCAGCTTGCCTACGGCACCGACGAGCTGGCCGATGGCACCGGGCAGCTGGCCGATGGCTCGGGCCAGTTGGCCGACGGCACCGATGAGCTCGCCACCGGGCTGCGGGAGGGCGCCGACGAGGTGCCCACCTACACCGAGTCCGAGCGGCAGCGGATGGCCGAGATGGGCGCTGAGCCGATCACTTCGGTCAGCGAGCGGCACAACGAGGCCGCCGGTGCCTCCACGGCCACCTTCCCGTTCGTGGTGGCGCTGGCCCTGTGGCTGGGCGCGTTCGCCTCCTTCCTGCTGCTGCCGGCGCTGTCCGGCCGGCTGCTGGACCGTGCCCTGCCGATGTGGCAGGTGGCGCTGCGCTCCCTGGCCCCGGCCGCCGTGATCGCCGTGGTGCAGGCCGTGGCGGTGCTGGCCGTGATAACGGCGACCGGCGTGAATCCGGTGTCGCCCCTGGGCGTGGGTGTGGTGGCACTGGCCGGGGCGGTCATGTTCGCGGCGCTGCATCAGGCGCTGCTGACGGTGCTGGGCAACCGCATCGGCCGGATCGTCTCAGTGCTGCTGCTGGTGCTGCAGGCCGTGGCGCTGGTGGGGATCGTCCCGGTGCAGACCGCTCCCCCGCTGCTGCAGTCGGTCAGCTCGCTGATGCCGCTGACGATCGTCTCCCAGGGCCTGGTGCATGCGGCGCTGGGCGGCGCGGTGACCTCGCTGTGGAGCGTGCTGGGATCGATCCTGGTGTGGGCGCTGGTGGCACTGGTGGTGACCCTGGTGGCCGCCCGCGGTGCCCGCAGCTCGCGGCGCTTCGACCGGGCGCCTGCCGCGACCGGCATGGTCCCCGCCGCGGCCTGAGCCGGCCTTCTCTCCGAGCGGTCCTGCCGCCGGCCCTCACCGGAAGTCCCGGGAGGCGCCGGCGGCGGTCAGCTCGAGATGCTCGACATCGTCGGCCACCAGGTTGACGGCACCGGTGCGGTTCTCCACGATCCCGCGCAGCACGACCGCCCGGGAGGTGCGCAGCAGCACCCGGTGGCGGGACCAGAAACCAGCCGAGCACACCACGTTCAGGATCCCGGTCTCGTCCTCAAGGCTGAGGAAGGTGATGCCGCTGGCGGTCTGGGGTCGCTGACGGTGGGTGATCACGCCTCCCACCCGCACCCGGCTGCCGTCCTCCACGTCCCGGCACTCACCGATCGCCAGCACCCCCTCGGCACCCAGATGCTCGCGCACCAGCACCATCGGGTGATCGGCGAGGGTGATGCCGGTGGCCCAGGCGTCGGCCGAAGCGAGTTCGGCATCGCTCATGCCCGGCAGCATCGGGGCCCGGGCGCCCACAGCGAGGCCCGGCAAGGTGTGCGGGGACTCCTGGGCGGCGGCACCGGCGGCCCACAGCGCCTGCCGGCGTGAGCCGGCCAGGGTGTCCAGCGCCCCCGCGGTGGCCAGCGCCTCCAGCTGTCTCGCACTCAGCCCCACTCGTCGGGCCAGCTCCGGGACGGAGGCGAAGGGGCCGCCGCGCTCGCGTTCGACGACGATCCGCTCCGCGGTGTCGGTGGTGATCGAGCGCACTTGGTCCAACCCCAGGCGGATCGCCGGTCCGCGTCGTGCCGCCTGGTCCTGCACCTGCGGGCCGGGGTCGTCGGTGGGCACCGTGTAGCCGTGGTGCTCGTCGTCGGTCTCCAGGTCGGTGCGGGCCCTGCTGCGCAGCACGTCGGGCCCCCGCGTGAGCACGCCGTGCCGGCGGGCATCCGCGACCAGCGACTGCGGGGAGTAGAAGCCCATCGGCTGGGCGCGCAGCAGGGCGGCGGTGAACGCGGCCGGGTAGTGGCACTTCAGGTAGGAGCTCGCGTACACCAGGTACGCGAAGGAATAGGCGTGCGACTCGGGGAAGCCGTAGTTGGCGAAGGCCAGCAGCTTGCGGTGCACCGCCTCGGCGTCCTCGCCGGTGATGCCGTGGCGGGCCATCCCGGTGAACAGGGCGTCGGACAGCTCCAGCATCTTCTGCGTGGAGCGCTTGGAGCCCATGGCACGGCGCAGCTGGTCGGCCTGGGCGGGGGTGAAGTCAGCGACGTCCACCACCATCTGCATCAGCTGCTCCTGGAACAGAGGCACACCCAGGGTGCGGCCCAGGGACTTCTCCAGCAGCGGGTGGATGAAGGTGACCGGTTCCTCCCCGTTGCGGCGGCGGATGTAGGGGTGCACGGAGCCGCCCTGGATGGGGCCGGGCCGGATCAGCGCCACCTCGACCACCAGGTCGTAGAACTCGCGGGGCCTCAGCCGCGGCAGGGTGGAGATCTGGGCGCGCGACTCCACCTGGAACACGCCCACGCTGTCCCCGGCGCACAGCATGTCGTACACCGCCGGGTCCTCCTGCGGCAGGGTGCGCAGCTCGAAGGACTGCCCGTGGTGCTCGGCGATCAGCACCAGCGCGTGGTCCAGCGCGGTGAGCATCCCCAGCCCCAGCAGGTCGAACTTCACCAGGCCCGCATCCGCGCAGTCGTCCTTGTCCCACTGCAGCACGCTGCGGTCGGCCATCGCCGCCCACTGCACGGGGCACACCTCGATCACGGGCCGGTCGCACAGCACCATCCCCCCGGAGTGGATGCCCAGGTGGCGGGGGGCGTCCCGCAGCTGCTGGGCGAGCTGCACCACGTCCGCGGGGATCCCCGCCTGGGCGAGGGAGGAGAAGGAGCGCTCGATGCGCTTGGAGAAGGCGTCCTGCGCACCGGGGTCGTAGCCGAGCGCCCGGGCGGCGTCGCGCACCGCGAGCTTGGCGCGGTAGGTGATGACATTGGCGACCTGAGCGGCGTTCTCCCGGCCGTAGCGCTGGTAGACGTACTGGATGACCTCCTCGCGGCGGTCGGCGGCGATGTCGATGTCGATGTCCGGCGGGCCGTCCCGCTCCGGGGCCAGGAACCGTTCGAACAGCAGCTGGTGGCCGACGGGCTCGACGGCGGTGATGCCCAGCGCGTAGCAGACCGCGGAGTTCGCGGCCGAGCCGCGCCCCTGGCACAGGATCCCCTCCCGACGGCAGAACGCCACGATGTCGTGGACGATCAGGAAGTAGCCGGGGAAGTGCAGCTCGGTGATGACCCTCAGCTCGTGGTCGATCTGCGCCCATGCCCCGGGGACCCGCTCGGGGCGTCCGGCACCCGGCCGTGGCCCGTACCGCTCCCGCCCCTCGATCTCCACCAGCTCCACCAGCCAGCTGGCCTCGTCGTGACCGGCGGGCACCGGGGAGGGAGGCAGGTCCGGGGCCAGCAGGCGCAGGTCCAGGGCGCAGTCCCGACCCAGGCGGGCTGCGGTCTGCACGGCCTGCGGGTAGCGCGGCAGCAGCTGCGCGAGCTCCTGGCCGCTGCGCAGGTGGGCGAGACGGTCCGAGAGGTAGGGATCGGCCTGGGCCAGCGGCACCCCGGCGCGCAGGGCGGCATGGGTGTCGGCCAGGCGCTTGGCGGAGGGCTCGGCGTAGTGGGCGTTGGTTGAGGCCACCAGGGGCAGGGTGACCTGGTCCAGGCCGTGGCTCTCGCGCACCAGGCGGGCGCCCTGTGCGAGGGCGTCGTGCAGCTCGTCGGCCGCTCCTCCCCCGCCGGCCACCAGCTCCACGGCGACGTTGCCGGGACCGAACAGGTCGATGAGGCGGGCGATGGCGTCGGCCGCGGCGTGGGCGGCCCCGTCGAGATCGCCGTGCGCCAGGTGCGCGGTGGCGGCCCGGGTGACCGATCCCTTGCGGCAGCCGGTGAGGATCTGCCAGTGGCCCTGGTGGGAGATACGGGACAGCTCGGCCAAACGGTAGCGGGGAACGCCCTTCTGGCCGCTGTCGAGGTGGGCGCCGGCGATCGCGGCGGACAGCTCCCGGTAGCCGGTCTCGTCGCGCACCAGCACCAGCAGGTGCTCGCCGTCCGGATCGGGCACCCCGGTGCGCGGCGGGGAGATCACGGGAGTGGTGCCGGCCTGCGCATGGCCGGGTTCCAGTCCCAGGGTCAGCTCGGCACCGAACACGGTGGAAAGGCCCTTCTCACGGGCGGCACGCGCGAAGCGCACCGCTCCGGGCAGCCCGTCGTGGTCCACCAGCGCCAGGGCGCTCAGTCCCAGGGAGGCGGCCTGCTCGACCATCTCCTCGGGGCTGGAGGCACCGTCGAGGAAGCTGAAGTGGGAGTGGGCGTGCAGCTCGGCGTAGTCCACGCGGTGCGTGGAGCGGGGCTGCGGGGGCGGCTCGGGCCTGCGCCTGCCGGTGTGCTCCACGGTGATCGGCGGGGAGACCAGGTGGGCGGGGCGGTCCGAGAGGATCGCCTCGAGGTCCTTCCACGCGGGTGGGCCCAGGAACCAGCGGGCCATCAGATGCCTCGTGCCACGGTGTTCGGACGGACCCGCTTGCTGTGGATCGCCTCAGTCATAGACGCCCTCCAGGAACCATTCACCGGTGCGGGACAGGGCCAGCACCGCGGCCTCCTCCTCCCCCGCGGCGGCGAGCACCAGCTGCAGGCGCGCCGCACGGTTGCCGCCCGTGGTCCACCAGCGCTCGTCGATCACCGTGGGGGAACCGTGCGTGAGCACGGGGTGGGTGCTGCCCGCCCGCAGCCCGATCCGTTGCAGGGCGGGAGTGCCGGGAGCGGTGACCAGCAGGCGGGCCGGGGGCGCACTGAGCAGCCCGCGGGCGGTGACCACCACGGGATCGCCGTGCGCATCCTGCAGCTGCACCGGGGGCGGGGTGCGGAACACCGTGGTCGGCACGGGCCGCGGCAGGGACCCCGGCCAGGGGCCCACCCGGCGGGGAGGCTTCTCGGTGCGCCACGGCACCAGCTGCACCTCCTCGGCCAGCAGGCGCCCTCCCACCAGCACCGGCACCTGCACGGCGTCCTCCCCGGCCAGGCCCTGGGCACGGGCGAAGGCACGGGAGGCCCGCTGCGCGGCCTCACCGGCACTGCCCCACAGGGCGGGAGCGTTCCGGGAGGCCGGCTCCAGCTGCAGGGGGTGCAGGCCGATCCGCACGATCGCCCCGGTGGCGGGACCGCCCAGGCGGGAGCGGGTGATCCAGCCGTCGCACTGCCAGCGGATGCGGTCCACGACGTCGGCCACGGTGAGCGCACCGTCGTGCCGCCAGGTGCGCTCCATCTCCTCGCCGCTCTCGGTGCGCGCCACGATCCGCAGCCGGGTGCACACCAGGCCCCGCTCCACCAGCATCGAGTGCAGCTGCTCGGCCAGCGGACGAGCCACGAAGGCGGCCTGGTCGGTGCGCACCAGGGGCGGGTCAAGAGCGGTCTCGGCCAGGATCGGCTGGGCGGGGTGGTGCGCGGCGGGCGGCGCGGGCTCCCGGCCTGCGGACAGGAGGTGCAGGGTGGCCACGTCGGGGCCGAAGCGGTCGGCCACCGAGGCGGCGGGCAGGGCGGCCAGGTCCCCCAGGGTGGCGATGCCCAGGCGCTGCAGCAGGTCGACGGTCTCGGGCAGGTCCAGTCGGCGCTCGGTCCGGTCGGCCCGGGTGGCGGTGGGCTGGCCGCGGTGCCCCCAGCCGGGGCCGACGGGGGCGTCGCGGAGGGCTCCGATCGGGTGCGGGGCGAGGTAGTCCCCGGAGCGGCCGGGGTGGACGATCCTGCCGGTGCGGGCGGCGAGCAGGGCCGCGAAGGGACCGTCGGCGATGCCCACGGAGCAGTCCCAGCCGGTGAGGTCGGCGACGGCGTCGATGATGCGCTCGGCGAGCACCGGCTCGCCGCCGTGGTGGCGAGCGGGACCGCGGGCGGCCATCAGCAGGGTGCCGGGGCGCAGCACGTCCACTCCGGCGGCGACGGTGTCCACCGCGGCGGCCACCAGTTCGAACAGTGCAGATTCGCTCTCGCGGTCGCCCTCCAGCACCAGGGCGTCCGGACAGGCGGCGCGGGCGGCACGACGCCGCATGCCGGGCAGCGCTCCCGCCCGCTGGGCGGCGGTGCCGGCGTGGGTGACGCGGTGCTGGTCCACCAGGATCACCGGGTCGAGGGCGAGGTCCACGGGTGGGGAGTCGGTGCGGCGCTGGTGGCGGTCCAGGGCCGCTACCAGCGGCCAGTCCGGCACGATCACGGCAGCGATGCGGGTGGCGGTGCGGGTATCGGTGCTGCTCATCAGCCGGCCCTCCGCACGGGGTGCAGGGCGAGGCGTGAGGCGGCGCGCACGACGACGGGGTGCGTCGCAGCGGTGCCGTGCTCGATCCGGCCGACCACCTGCGGCAGCAGCACCTGGACCTCCCGTTGCCCGGCGATGCCCCGGCCGCTGGAGGTGACGTGGAGGCGGCGCTTGCGCAGGCGCCCCGATCCCTTCCCCAGTCCGGTCCAGCCGAGGGTGGTGGTGTGCAGGGTGATGTCGGCGGTGCCTGGCGGACGGGCGGCCAGCACCAGGGTGTCGGTGGCGCGGGCCCTGCCCAGCAGGTTGCGCCACAGGGCCGGGGCGAGCTCCAGCTCGGGGCCGAGCACCAGCACGCCCACCCCGTCGGCGAGGGCGGAGAGCACCTGCGGGCGCTGTTCCCCTTCTGCGGGGGCGAGGGCGAGGCGGCAGGGGTCCAGCCCAGCATCCAGCGCGGAGCGCAGCCCGAGATCCGGCATCCCGGCGACGGCGCACCAGGAGTCCTCCCCTGCGGCAGCGACGGCGAGGGCCAGCAGCAGCGAGGTGGGAGCTGTGCCCTGGACCGCGATGGAGCTGCCAGCACGCACACCGGCTCCGGGGAACAGATCGGCCAGCGGCTCCGGGACGGGCAGGTGGGCGCCGGTGCCGTCATCCCCCTCGGGCATCCCTGTCTCGGGAGTTGATCCGGGAGCGGACCCCGGGGTAGGAACGGGGCGCAGGGCGGTGCGGTCGATCCTCCCGCCCCAGCGGGCGGCGCTGCGCTCGGCCGCGGTGAGCACGGCACGCGCCTGTGCCAGACGCTCCTGCTGGACGGGACTCTCGCGGGTCATCGCAGTCATGGATCCACCTCCGTTCCGCCTCCCGTGGGATCGTCGTACCGCCATCCGATCGACACGCACGTATCGAATGTGCGTTCGAACTCTACGCCGGTGGGCGATGGTCCTCAAGGAAAGCAGGTCATAGCTTCGAACAGTTGTACGAAGCGTGACGGAGGGGTATGACAGACGAGGATCCGCAAAGCACGAACCTGTCAGAACGGTGGGTCCTCCGGCGGGGGTGGGCGTTGCTGGTCGGGGGTGGTGGGCTGATTGTGGTGGGCGCGCAGTGCGCGTTGTTCGCGGTCGCGTTCGAAGGTCTGCCACGCGGTGGTGAGCTCGGCGACGGTGGTGGGGGTGGCCAGGTCGGTGTCGTCCTGGACGGCGATCTTCGCGCGGGCGTGGATCTCCCATGCGGTCACCCCGGGCCTGCTGGGGGTGCTGGTGTGGCGGGCAGGGTCGATGAGGCCTGCGGTCTTGAGGCGGTGGTGCATCCAGCACAGCAGGTGCAGGTTGTCGATCTCGGTGAGCCCACCGCGGGTGGGGTCGGTGTGGTCGTACTCCTGGATGTGGTCGCACTCGGCGGCCCAGGAGGAGGGCCTCGTGCAGCCGGGGACCGCGCAGGTGGCGTGCCGCAGCCGCAGGTGCTCGAGCATCCGCGTGGTGGGGCGGTAGGTCTTGGCGGGCAGGGGCAGGAACGCGCCGGTGGCGGGGTCGGTGAGAACACGGTGCCAGGTCTCGCACTGCCCGGCGAGCTCTCTGGCCATGACGGCGGGGATGGGGATGGTGCCATCCAGGGTGCCGGGTTCCTCGGATGCGCCGAGCAGGGTCAGGGCCGGGACGGTGACGGCGAGACGGAACCGCTGCCGCGGGACCTTCACGCCGTCGGTGTCCAGGCTCGCGCCGGTGAGCAGTTCGTAGCGCAACCGGGCCAGGGACAGGGGCTTGCCGTGGGTGGTGACCGTGCCGTCGGGATCCAGGGGCGGGGGCTCCCCGGCCCCCAGGGCATGGCGCTGGGCGTGCTGGATGGCGCGGGCGGAAGCGTCCAGGCGCTGGGCCAGGGTGAGGATCTCGGGGATCGGGCCGATCACCTGGAGGCAGCCGATGCCGTCCTCCCCCACCGGCAGCAGGTCCACGCGGCGTCGTCCTTCGGGGGTGTGCTGGGCCGGGGTCTGTCGCTGTGCGGTGATGCGGGTCAGGGCGTGGGAGAGGCGGCGTCGATACTGCTCCACCGTCAGCTGCCCCAGCGGCCAGGTGGCGATGCTCTGGTCGAGGGCGGTCAGGTCCGTGGCTGTCAGGTGACGGGTGCGGCGCAGCAGGCGCTGGAACCACTCGCAGGGGAACTCCCCGGATGCGAGCCGGGCGAAACAGCACGGGAGACCGGTGAGGGCGCGGTGGGCATCGTTGATGCGGTGGTAGGCAGTGGCGCGGGTGCAGCGCAGGGCCAGAGCGACTGCGAGGGTCTCGGCCTCGTACTCATCGGCCCCGGAAGGGTCACCGCCCTGCGGGAACTCCAGCTGCCGCCAGAATCCGGCCAGACGCCGGTACTCGACCGCCAGGCGCTGGGACTCGGCGACGCCAGCGGTGAGCAGTTCCTGCAGGCCCGTATCGACCAGCAGATCCCCCAGGATCGGGTCATCCAGATCTCCACCCGGTGGTGCCACCGGGGGGCGCGATGAGCCTGCCGCCGACGGTGACGGGGCCACCGGCGGTGACGGGGCTGCCGACGGCTCGACAGTCGCGGGCGTGGCAGGCGCGGCAGGGCCCGCACTCATGCGTGCCGCCCCCTCATCGCAGCGTTCCTTCCGCGCGTTATCTTCCAGCTCCCCCATCACACACCCCCTTTGGCCAGTTGCCTGTTACGACCCGTTCGTTGATTCGATCCTAGGGGCCGCCACCGACAGATCAATGGCACACAAGAAATGGGGACACAAATGTGGAGAACACATGAATGGGGAGGAACCTCGAACACCCAGAGCATCCCGACGCCGCCCTTGCGGGCCAGCCGCCAGGACGCGCCCCCGCCCTACAGAACCTACTGGTCAGCCCGTAGCAATGCTCCACCGGTGATAGGCGGCACCCGGAACCGTACCGTCGTTCGAATTGTGGACAACCACCCGGTGGGGAGGAACCCGAAACCGCCCCGAACACCGGCTGTGGAAAACCTGGTCCCGAACACCCTGCGCACATCGCGCGAACAGCAGAATGGAAATATCCTGGTGGACAATCCCCCCAGCTGCACGGCTCAGCCGGCCCCCAGCATCGCCCGTCGCTGCCAGAAGACGACCGCGCTCGCGGCAGCCACGTTCAGCGAGTCCACTCCCCCGGCCATCGGGATCACCACATGATCGGGGACGGCGCGCAGGGTCGCAGGGGTGAGGCCGTGCCCCTCGGTGCCCAGCACGAACGCGACCTTCCGGTCCGGCCCCAGGTCCACCACGTCGAGCGCCCGCGCCTCATCGGTGAGCGCCAGGGCCAGCACGTCGAAGCCCGCCTCGCGCAGCCGATCGGCATCGGCCGGCCATGCGCGCAGGCGCGTCCACGGCACCTGGAACACGGTGCCCATCGACACGCGGATCGAGCGCCGGTACAGCGGGTCCGCACAGCGCGGCGTCACCAGCACGGCATCCACCCCCAGAGCCGCGGCCGAGCGGAACATGGCCCCCGCGTTCGTGTGATCGACGATGTCCTCCAGCACCGCGACGGTGCGGGCCCCCTCCAGCACCGCGGCCACCGGCGGGAGCTCAGGCCGGTGCATGGCAGCCAGCGCACCGCGGTGAAGGTGGAAGCCGGTGATCCGCTCCAGCAGTGCCTCCTCGCCCACCAGCACCGGC
This sequence comes from Brachybacterium sp. p3-SID1565, assembly GCF_025143785.1. Classification (NCBI taxonomy): domain Bacteria; kingdom Bacillati; phylum Actinomycetota; class Actinomycetes; order Micrococcales; family Dermabacteraceae; genus Brachybacterium; species Brachybacterium sp. p3-SID1565. Next base: position 26,606 of record NZ_JAMBDS010000017.1, on the reverse strand, counting down.
GCCTCGGGGAACCGGGAGGTGAGCGGCGCGAACTTCTCCAGCCACTTCTCGCTCATCAGGAAGGAGCGCGGCTGCATGCCGGCATCCATCGCCCGTGAGATCACCTCGAAGCTCTCGGCCATGAACAGCCCGCGCTCCACCTCGATGCGCGAGCGCAGCCGCACGTCGGTCATCCGCAGGTAGTCGTCCAGCGCCGGGTCGGCGACGTCGTCGACCCCGATCCGGCGGATCTGAGGCTCCACCTCAGGACAGGGTGACCGAGCGCGCGCTGAACCGCTCGCCGTGGCGGTCCACCACCAGGGGCAGCCCGAAGGTCCGGGTGAGGTTCTGCGAGGTGATCGTCTCGCCAATGGGGCCCGCCGCGACCACGCTGCCGTGACGCAGCAGAAGGGCGTGCGTGTAGCCCGGCGGGATCTCCTCGACGTGGTGGGTGACCAGCACGGTCACGGGGGTGGCCGGATCCTTCGCGAGCTGGCTCAGGGTGCGCACCAGCTCCTCGCGGCCGCCCAGGTCCAGCCCGGCGGCCGGCTCGTCCAGCAGCAGCAGCTCCGGGTCGGTCATCAGGGCGCGGGCCGACAGCACGCGCTTGCGCTCACCGGTGGACAGGGTGCCGAACATGCGGTCGGCCTTGTCGGCCACGCCGAAGGCGTCCAGCAGCACCCGGGCGCGGTCGAGGTCCATCTCGTCGTACTGCTCGCGCCAGCGCCCCACGATGCCGTACCCGGCGGTGACCACGACGTCCAGCACCTTCTCCTCGACCGGGACGGTCTCGGCGAGCTCCTGGCTGGCCAGGCCGATCAGGGGGCGCAGCTCGAAGATGTCGGTGCGGCCCAGCCGCTCGCCGAACAGGTCCACGGTGCCGCTGGTGGGGTGCAGGCGTGCCGCCAGCAGGCGCATCAGGGTGGACTTGCCGGCACCGTTGGGGCCCAGCACCGCCCAGCGGTCGCCTTCAGAGATGGTCAGGTCGACGGAATCGAGGATGGCGCGCCCGCTGCGGCGGACCACGACGTCGTTCAGGGAAGCTGCTGCAAGGGCCATGGGCCGAGCCTATCGCCCTAGACTGACCGAGCCGTCCCCGCCCAAGAGCCAGCAGGAGCCCACCGTGCTGCACCGTCCCGTCTCGCTCCACGCCCCGCGCGGCTCCGTCGCCGCCGATGTGATCTCCCAGGGCATCGACGCCCTGCTGGAGGAGTACCGGGAGCAGGTGCCCCTCGAGTTCCTCGCTGAGGTGCTGGCCGAGGCGGAGCGCGCAGCGAGCAGGGCGGGCACGTCCGCGGGGGCCGGTGCCGGCAGCACCGACAGCGGCCAGACCGACATCGATCGCTCCGATCGCACCGACATCCCCTTCGTGACCCTGGACCCAGAATCCTCCACGGACCTGGACCAGGCGATGTACCTCGAGCGCACCGATACCGGCTACCGGGTGCTCTACGCCATCGCGGATGTCCCCCTGTTCGTCGAGCTGGGCAGCGCCCTGGACGCGGAGGCCCGCCGTCGCGGTGCCACCGTGTACCTGCCGGATCGCCGGATCCCCCTGCACCCGGAGGTGCTCTCCGAGGGCGTGGCGTCGCTGCTGCCGGAGCAGGACACGCCCGCGTTCGTGTGGACCTTCGAGCTGGATGCGGCCGGAATCGTCACCTCTGTGGATCTCGAGCGCGCGACGGTGCGCTCGGTCGCGAAGCTCGACTACGACACTGTGCAGCAGCAGCTCGATGCCGGGCAGGGCCACCCCACGATGCAGCTGCTGCAGGAGATCGGGGACCTGCGCCTGCAGCAGGAGGCCGAGCGCGGCGGTGCGAGCCTCAATGTGCCTGAGCAGGAGGTCGAGGCCGAGGGCGACCACGTGCGCCTGACCTGGCGCGACCTCAACGCGATCGAGGAGGCCAACGCTCAGATCTCGCTGATGACCGGGATGGCTGCCGCCCAGCTCATGATCGACGGCGGCGCGGGGATCCTGCGCACCATGCCGCCGGCCGAGCCCAAGGCCATCGCCCGCTTCCGGAGGCAGACCCAGGTGCTGGGCACCCCCTGGGAGGAGAACGTGGCCTACGGCGACTTCCTGCGCTCCCTGGACTGGCGCGATGCCGCCCACCTGGCCCTGCTGAACCAGGCCACCTCGCTGTTCCGCGGTGCCTCCTACGTCGCGTTCACCAGACCGGAGGAGCTGCCTGAGGATCCGGCGCAGGCCGCCATCGCCGCTCCCTACGCCCACGCCACCGCTCCGCTGCGGCGCCTGGTGGACCGCTTCGTGCTGCTGGTGTGCCACGCCCATGCCCGCGGACAGTCCCCGGATCCTGCCCTGCTGGCCGCGCTGGAGAAGATCCCCGAGGCTATGCGGTCCACCGCCACGAAGGCCGGGGAGCTGGAGCGTCGGGCGATCGAGCTGGTCGAGACGGCGGCCCTCGAGGCCTGGGTGGGAGAAGAGTTCGACGCCAGTGTGATCGAGCGTCGCGAGGCCTCCGAGGGGAAGAACGGCAACGGTGGTGCCCCCACCCGGGTGGAGGTGCAGCTGATCGACCCGCCGGTCACGGCCTGGGTGCCGATGGACGCCGAAGCCGGACAGGTGGTCCGGGTGCGTCTGGAGTCGGTGGACCCCCGGAAGGGGAAGGCCCACTTCGTGCCGGCGGGCCCCGCCGGAGCGGATGCGGCCGGCACCCCCGGCACGGCCGGCGCCACCACCGCCCAGAGCTACTGATGGACACCGCTCCGATGGCCTCCTCCGAGCTGCTGGCGCTGCCCCGCGCGGCGGTCCTGATGCTGTGGGCGGGTGCCTACCTGCGGGGGGACGCGGGACCCGACGACGCCGCCCAGCACGCTCTGGGGGCCGGGAAGGACCACTCGGGAGCCGAGGGGGTCGAGCTGTTCGACTGGCTCACCGGGCTGCGCCGACTGCCCCTGGTGCAGCTGCGTCTGGTGCTGCCGGTGCCTGGCAGGATCGCCGGTCTCGTCGGCCCGCCCACAGCGGTCCAGGCGGCGCTCGCGGCCGAACAGGCACTGGTGGTCACCGCGGCGGGGATCCCCGATCACACCCTGGTGCCCGAGGACACCCCGGTCTCCTCACTCCAGGGCCCGATCGCGCTGGTGGACTGGATGCAGTACCCCGCGCCGCTCGGCGCGAACCTGGCCCCTGCCAGCAGCTCCGGCACGGCCCGGGAGCAGCTGCTGCGCGTGATGCAGAGGGTCGCCGATTCCTCGCAGGACCTGGACCTGGTGCCCGACGAGCCGATCCCGGCCCGGGATCTCCCCTCCGGGTGGGCACGCACCATGCCGCCGCGGCACGTCACCGCAGCCGATGCGCACCTGCTCACCCTGGCGGGCAGGATCCTGGCGCTCAGTGCGCAGGAGCTGCGGGCCGGCTCCCCCACTGCCCGCGCGCTGGCCGATGACCAGGCCCGACGGCGACTGCTGGAGGAGCTGCGCGATGCCGCCCGGGAGGCACTGGTCGAGACGGTGCAACGGGCAGCGGACCCCGAGGGCTGAGCCCTCGCCCCGCACCCCCGGCACTCAGGCCCCGTGGGACTCCAGCACCGCGCGGTACACCTCGACGGTGCGCTCCCCGATGGACGTCCAGGAGAAGTGCTCGGCCGCGCGACGCCGGGATGCCTCCCCCATCTGCCGGGCGCGATCCGGGTCGGAGACCATGCGCTCCAAGGCCCGCGCCATGTCGGCGATGAACCCCTCGGGATCGGTGGGGGTGCCGGTGCCGTCGGTGAGCTGGTCGAAGTGCACCAGGTACCCGGTCTCGCCGTCCACCACCACCTCGGGGATCCCGCCGGTGGCGGAGGCCACCACGGGCGTGCCGCAGGCCATCGCCTCGAGGTTCACGATCCCCAGGGGCTCGTACACGCTGGGGCACACGAAGGTGGTGGCGTGGGTGAGGATCTGGGTGAGCTCCGTGCGCGGCAGCATCTCGGTGATCAGGTGCACGTTGCCGCGGTCGCGGTTCAGCTCGGCGACCAGGTCGTCCACCTCTGCGGCGATCTCCGGGGTGTCCGGGGCGCCGGCGCACAGCACCACCTGGTGCTCGGCGGGCAGCTCCCGCACGGCGCGCAGGAAGTACGGCAGGCCCTTCTGCCGGGTGATGCGACCGACGAACACGATGGTCGGCGCCTCCGGATCGATGCCGCGCGAGGTCAGAGCGGTGGTCTCCGGGTTCGGGGACCACTGCTCGATGTCGATCCCGTTGTGGACCACGTGCACGCGGGCCGGGTCCACGGCCGGGTAGGAGCGCAGGATGTCCTCCCGCATCCCGGCGGAGACTGCGATCACCCCTGCGGCGGCCTCGTAGGCGGCGCGCTCGGCGAAGGAGCTCAGGCGGTAGCCTCCGCCCAGCTGCTCCGCCTTCCACGGCCGCAGCGGCTCCAGGGAGTGGGCGCTGAGCACGTGGGGCATGCCGTGCAGCAGGGAGGCCACGTGCCCGGCGAAGTTCGCGTACCAGGTGTGGGAGTGGACCAGGTCCGCGCCCTCGCAGTCCGCCGCGATCAGCAGGTCGGTGCCCAAGGTGCTGAGGGCGGCGTTGCTGCCGGAGAGCTCGGCAGGGGGCCGGTAGGAGGTGGTGTCCTGCTCGTCGCGGTCCGCCCCGAAGGCGCGCACCTGCACCTCGATGTGGTCCCGGAGGACGGACGACAGCTCTGCGACGTGCACACCCGCCCCGCCGTACACCTCCGGCGGGTACTCCTTGGTCAGCAGATCCACGCGCATGACGATCCCTCCTCCGGCACCTTCGTCCGAGGGCCGTTCGACGACGTGATGGACACCACCCTTGCATTATCCTCGACGCATGCAGAAAAAGGTCCTCGCCATCGTTCTCGCAGGCGGAGAGGGCAAGCGCCTGATGCCGCTCACGCTCGACCGGGCGAAGCCCGCCGTCCCCTTCGGCGGGATCTACCGCCTGATCGACTTCGCTCTGTCCAACATCGTCAACTCCGGCTACCTGCGCGTGGTGGTGCTCACGCAGTACAAGTCGCACTCCCTGGACAAGCACATCTCCCAGACGTGGCGCATGAGCTCGCTGCTGGGCAACTACGTGGCCCCGGTGCCGGCGCAGCAGCGCATGGGCAAGCACTGGTACCGCGGCTCCTCCGATGCGATCTACCAGTCGCTGAACCTGCTTCACGACGAGAAGCCCGACTACGTGGTGGTGGTCGGGGCGGACCACGTGTACCGCATGGACTTCTCCCAGATGCTGGATGCGCACATCGAGTCGGGCAAGCCGTGCACGGTGGCAGCCATCCGCCAGCCGATCGAGATGTCCGATCAGTTCGGGGTGATCGAGACGGTCCCGGAGGACCCCACCACCATCGCCCGCTTCGTGGAGAAGCCCAAGGAGACCACCGGGCTGGCCGATGACCCCAGCCAGGTCCTGGCCTCGATGGGCAACTACGTCTTCACCGCCGATGCCCTGGTCGAAGCGGTCACCAAGGACGCCGAGGACGACGGGACCGCCCACGACATGGGCGGGGACATCGTGCCGTACTTCGTGGCACAGCAGGCCGCCGGGGTCTACGACTTCATCCACAACGACGTGCCGGGCTCCACCGATCGCGATCGCGACTACTGGCGGGACGTGGGCACGCTGGATGCGTTCTACGACGCCCACATGGACCTGATCGCCATCCATCCGGTGTTCAACCTCTACAATGAGGACTGGCCCACCTACACCGGTCACCGCACCGTGCCGCCGGCGAAGTTCGTCCACGCCGGGCCGGGCCGCATGGGTTCGGCGGTGGACTCGATCATCTCCCCCGGAGTGGTGATCTCCGGTGCGCAGGTCTCCAATTCGGTGGTCTCGCCCGGCGTGCGGATGAACTCCTGGTCGGCCGTCTCGGACTCGGTGATCATGGACGGCGTCTCCGTCGGCCGTCACAGCCAGATCCACCGGGCGATCATCGACAAGAACGTCGTGGTCCCGCCCCGCACTCAGATCGGCCTGGACGCGGAGCAGGACCGCGCGCGCGGCTTCGTGGTCACCGAGTCGGGGATCACCGTGATCGGCAAGGGCACGGTCCTCGAACTGTGACGGGGCCCGGGTCCGCCGGTGCCGTCACCGGGCTGCTGGTCTCCGACGTCGACTCGACCTTCCTCACCCAGGAGGTGATCGAGCTGGTGGCCGATCACGCCGGGGTGCGGAGCGAGGTGGAGCGCATCACCGAGCAGGCGATGCGCGGGGAGCTGGACTTCTCCGACTCCCTGCGCCGCCGGGTCGCCCTGCTGGAGGGCCTTCCCGCCGCCGTGCTGGCGAGTGTGCGCGAGGTGCTGGTCCCCACCGACGGTGCCGTCAACCTGATGCGCCACGCGCAGCGGGCTGGATGGGTGACCGCGCTGGTCTCGGGGGGCTTCCATGAGGTGATCGACGAGCTGGCCGCGGCCACCGGCATCCATCACGTGGTCGCCAACCGGTTCGAGATCCGCGAGGGTCGGCTCACCGGTCGGGTCGACGGGCCGATCATCGACGGGCAGGCGAAGCTGCGCACCCTCGAGGATCTCGCCGAGCGCTACGAGGTGCCGCGGTCGCGCGTGGTCGCCGTCGGCGACGGTGCCAACGACCGGGCGATGGTGCGCGCCGCCGGGATCGGCATCGCGTTCAACGCCAAGCCGGCACTGCGGGAAGCGGCCGACGTGATCGTGGACGGGAGCCTGGCCGACGTGTGGCCCCACCTGGAGGCCGCCGCCGGGGCCTGAGAGCGCTCAGGGCCTGACGATGGTGTGCAGTGTCAGCGAGCCGTCGGTGAGCTCGGACCAGTGCGCGAGCGGCCCGGAGAGGACGCCCATCGCACCGGTGGGCAGCCCGATCCTGGCCTGGGCCACGGATCCGGCATCCGAGTCGTCGTCGGCGAGCTGGGCGACCATGCTGGACATGGTGGGCTCGTGGCCGATCACCATCACCACCGCGTCCTCATCGGCGCAGGAGCGGATCAGCGCTGCCAGTTCGGTGGTGCCGCCGTTGTAGATGTCCTCATGGAGGCTGACCGTGCCGTCGAAGCCGTGCATGGTCGAGAGCAGGTGCTCCCAGGTCTCCCTGGTGCGCGCGGCGTCGGAGACCAGCACACGGGTGGGTCGCACGTTCTGGGACTCGAGGTACTCCCCCACCAGCTGCGCCTGGGAGTGGCCGCGATCGGTGAGGCGCCGCTCGTGGTCCGGCTGGCCGGCGCCGCTGTCGGCCTTGCCGTGGCGCATGAGGAGCAGGAGCCGACTGTCGGGGTCGGAGGATGACATGAGGGGGCGATCACACCTTGTGCATCGGGGACAGGAGGGCCGGGATCGGAGCGGCCAGGATCAGTGTCCCATGCCGAGGCCCCCGTCGACGGGGATCACGGCGCCGGAGATGTAGGCGGCGTCGTCGCTGGCGATGAACGCCACCACGCGGGCCACCTCGGAGGGGTCGGCGAAGCGGCCCGCGGGGATGGCCTTGCGATAGGAGTCCTGCAGCTCGTCGGAGAGCTGTGCGGTCATGTCGGTGTCGATGTAGCCGGGCGCGACCACGTTCGCGGTGATGCCGCGCGAGCCCAGCTCGCGGGTCAGCGCGCGGGCGATGCCGACCAGCCCGGCCTTCGAGGCGGCGTAGTTGATCTGGCCGGGCGAGCCGTACAGGCCCACCACGGAGCTGATCAGCACGATGCGGCCCTTCTTCCTGCGCATCATCGAGCGGATCACCCTCTTGATGGTGCGGAAGGACCCGGTGAGGTTGGTGTCCACCACGGACTCGAAGGAGTCATCGCCCATCCGCAGCAGCAGCTGGTCGTCGGTGATGCCGGCGTTGGCGACGAGCACCTCGATGGGTCCGTTGGCCTCCTCGGCGGTCTTCACCGCCGCGTCGAGGCTGTCCCCGTCGGTGACGTCCGCGGCCACGGTGAGCGCGCCGTCGGGCCCACCGGAGCCGGACCTGCTGGTGACGGCGACCTTGTCCCCGCGCCGCAGGAACTCCTCAGCGATGGCGCGGCCGATGCCTCGGTTGCCCCCGGTGATGAGGACGCTGCGCGGTTCGGTGGCGGGATCGGACATCGGCTCTCCTGAGGTGGGGTCGGGCACAGGGCCCCGGGCTGGGTGTGCTCTACGATACGTGGCAGGAATGGTCGCAACCTTCGGGGGGAGCCGACCGCAGTCGACATCGGGAAGGTGCCTCAGATGGCATATCGCTTCAATCCTCCGCCGAACTGGCCCATCGAGGACCCGAACTGGACTCCGCCCCCGGGGTGGCAGCCCGATCCGTCGTGGGGCCCGCCGCCGGCCGACTGGAACTTCTGGGTCGATGCGGATGCTCCTGCCGAGGGCGGTGACGCGTCCGGTGGTGAGGTGACCGGCGGCAGCGTGCCTGTCGAGGACAGCGCGGTCCAGGACGCCTCTGATCCCGCCCCCCTGCCTAAGGACGACGCCACCCGCGTGGCCGGCACCGGCGAGCCGGCCTCCACCGATGCCGCTCCCCTTCCCGAGGACGATGCGACCCCTCTCGCCGGCACCGGCGAGCAGGCGCCGGCCGAGGATCCCGGCAGCGCCGCGCAGGTCGGCGAGGGTCCGATCGAGCAGCCGGGTGCGCCCGAGACCGCGGAGTACGGCGGCCCGGATCTGGAGGCCGATCTGGCCCAGCAGGCACCCTACGAGACGGGCGACCAGGGCTACTCCGACCAGTCCTACCCGCAGCAGGGCACGAACCACCCTGTCGACGGATCTGCCACTGTCGGCGGTCTCGCCGCCGGAGGGGCCGCTGCCGGCTACGGCCAGGCATCGCCGAACCAGGGCTACGGGCAGGACTCCGTCGACCAGGGGTACGGCCAGGCATCGCCCTACGGTCAGGCGTCCCCCAGCCAGGGCTACGGTCAGGCATCGCCGAACCAGGGCTACGGGCAGGATCCCGTCGACCAGGGGTACGGTCAGGCATCGCCCTACGGTCAGGCGTCCCCGAACCAGGGCTACGGCTCCCCGGACAGCGCATCGCAGTGGACGGCCACCACGAGCCCGGAGAACGCGCCGAAGAAGAGCGCGATCGCTCGCTTCTGGTGGGTCGGCTGCCTCGTGCTGCTGCTCATCGGCCTGCTGATCGCCGGTCTGGTGGGCGGCCTGGTGCTGATGAACCGCGGCGGCGACGATCCCACAGGAGACGGGGGAACCACCACCACCGCCACGGAGGATCCCTCCTCCGAGGAGCCCACCTCCGACGATCCCACCTCCGAGGATCCCACCTCCGAGGAGGCCGCCTCCGAGGAGGCCGCCAGCGACGACGTCGTCACCCCGTCGGTGCTTCCCACCGTCGACCCGGCGGCCGAACCCGTCGAGGTCGTCTCCATGGACGGACGCGGCACGATGCAGGTCTCGATGGAATGGCTGCCCGCCGACCAGCTCCCCAGTGTGTATGGCGGCAACATCGAGCCCAGCGAGAACGGCGACTACCTGGCGGCGACGGCGAAGATCACCGTCACAGAGGGCGAGATGTACTTCAACCCGTTCACCTTCGCGGTCGTCACGCCGTACGGCGGCAAACTCGACCCCGCCACCGAGACCTTCTCGCTGAAGGACGCCGGGGTCGGCATCGATGCGCCCACCGACATCAAGGCCGGTGACGAGTACACGATCCGAATGCTGTTCGCACCTGTGCGCGCCGGTGGGCTGAAGCTGGAGTTCGACTCCTTCACCGACCAGTACACCTGGGACGTCCCTGAGTGACCGAGCGCTTCAACCCGCCGCCGAACTGGCCGGAACCCCCGCACGACGGGTGGCTGCCTCCCGCGGACTTCCGTCCGCAGCACGGGTGGGGGCCGGTTCCGGCCGGTTGGCGGCTGTGGCTGAGTGAGCGGCTGCCCTCGCGTGGGGAGCCGCCTCTGCAGCTGTCGGAGGACGTCCCGGCCAGCGGCGCCCGCCCGCGGGCGCGGGTGGACACCTATCCGGTGTCGGTGCTGAATCCCGGCATGTGGTCAGAGAACCACCTGCAGGACGAGGACTACGGCTTCCCCCCGGCGAAACCGGTGAAGAACCGTCCGCGGCTGCGGCTGGCGATGACGATCCTGGCGACCGTGCTGGGCTTCCTTCTGGCCGCCGCGACCGCGGTGATGTTCGTGATGCTCACCGACTTCGCCGTCGAGAAGCTGCCCGGCATGATGACCGGCTGGCTCGGTGCCGCCCTCCCGGTCACACCGGGCGACGTATGACGGCGTCCTCGTCCCAGGCCGCCCCGTCCGCCCGGCGCCGAGTCCTCCTCAGCCGCGACACCCTCGTCGGGCTGCTCGTCGTACTGCTGGCGATGGCCGTCTGCGCAGGACTGGGGCGGTGGCAGTACGGCCGGTTCGAGGACCGCCGCGACCAGGCCCGGATCGTCGAGGCCAACTACGACGCGGAGCCGGTAGCCCTGGATCAGGTGCTCGATGATCCGGCAGCCGGTCTCGGCCCGGCGGACGACTGGACTCCAGTGCAGCTGCGGGGCCAGTACTGCACCGACCGCGCCTGCGAGCTGTACGTGCGCAACCGCACCCAGGGCTCCCAGGTCGGGTTCTGGCAGCTGGTCCCCTTCGAGGCCGATGACGGCACTGTGCTGCTGGTGGTGCGGGGATGGGTGACCGCCCACGACCAGGACTCCGCCCCGGCCGATCCGCCGTCCGTTCCCGAGGGGCAGCGGACCATCACGGTGCGACTGCGACCGGCCGAACCCCCGCTCGAGCGCCGCGGCAACCCGCGCGGGCAGGTCCACTCGGTGGCGCCGGAGCAGATCGCCTCGGTGCTTCCTGCGGAGCAGTTCGGGGATCTCGATGCGGATCTGGTGACGGGGGCCTACGGCAGCCTGGTCTCGGAGGATCCGCCTGCGGACAAGCCCACTGCCCTGGAGCCCCCGGACACCTCCCTGGGCCCGCACCTGTCCTACGCGTTCCAGTGGTGGATCTTCGCCCTGTTCTTCCCGGCGGCCCTGGTCTACCGCACCCACCGCCTGATCCAGGAGGAGTCCGACGATGACGGCACCCCCTCCCGTGCCGCACGGGAGCCCCGTGCACGACGCCGCAGCCGCGATGAGGAGGAAGAGGATGCGCTCCTCGAGCACCCCCAGCACTGACTCCCCCCGGCCCGGTGGGCCGAGCAACAGGGCCGATGCGCCCCTGGATCCACCCTCCCGCTTCCTCCCCGGCCCGCGCCCGCGGCGGATCGCGCACCGGGGTCTCGCCCTCGACGGGGCGGAGAACACGATGCGAGCCTTCCAGGACGCCGTCGACGCCGGTGCCGACATGCTGGAGACCGACACCCGCGCCACTGCCGAGGGCCTGGCACTGGCCTTCCATGACGAGGACCTGCTGCGGGTCGCCGGTGACGCCCGCCGGATCGACAGCCTCGACGACACGCAGGCACGCGCGGTGCGGCTGGCCGGGAACGAGCCTCTGGCCCTCCTGGAGGACGTGCTGGGCACGTTCTCCGACCTCCCGGTGAACATCGATGTGAAGGCTCCCTCGGCGATCGAGCCGGCGGTCCGCGCCATCGCCCGCACGCGCAGTGCCGACCGCATCTGCCTGGCCGGATTCGACGACGCCGTCACCGCGCGGGCGGTTGAGAAGGTGCGGGAGGCCACCGGCATCACCCCTGTGCGCAGCCCCTCACGGCGTGCGATCGCACTGTTCCTGGGCCTGGTGGCCTCCGGAGCACCCACCGCCGCAGTGCGCAGGCTGCTGGCCCCCTATGGTGCACTCCAGGTGCCCGTCTCCCACCGGCAGGTGCCTGTGGTGACACGGCGCACCGTGGCAGCTGCGCACCGCGCCGGCTGCGAGGTCCACGTGTGGACGATCGACGAGATCCCCGCCATGAAGGACCTGCTGGTCATGGGGGTGGATGGTATTATCACCAACCGTGTCGACCGGTTGGGCGACCTGCTGGACGCGACCGGTTCACCGCACCGTGCAGCCACCGGGTCGTCCTGACGCCCTGGTTGGGCGCGGCACCAGTCGGGAACAGAATCCGGGCGCCCGGCGTTGCACCCCTCAGACCTCAATCCCCGAAGCACCGGCAGGCATGGCGCGGCACCGCGCCCCCGCCGGCAGGAAGCGAGAACCGCATGAACAGCCGCAGCCTGCGAGGCACCCGTCTGGGCTCCCTCTCCATGGAGACCGACGAGGGCGTTCTCGCCGCACCGCGCCAGGAGGCCGTCTACGACTGCCCCAACGGACACAACATCGTGCTTCCCTTCTCGGTGGAGGCCGACGTGCCCGCCGTCTGGGAGTGCCGCTGCGGCGCCACCGCGGTGCTGCGTGACCACGAGAAGCCCGAGGAGAAGCCTGGCAAGCCGCAGCGCACCCACTGGGACATGCTGCTGGAGCGCCGCGAGGAGAAGGACCTGCAGGTGCTTCTCGACCAGCGCCTGGAGCTGCTGCGGGCAGGGAAGCTGCACTCCAGCCGCACCCTGTGAGGTGCGCGCTCAGTCCTGAGTGATCGAGGGCGGGGTCGAACGGCGGGAGCCGTCGGCCCCGCCCTCGTCATGTGTGCCCGGGCGATCCGTGGGCTCCGCGTTCAGCACGATCTCACCATCGATGACGCCCCCGCTGGAACGGCGGTAGAGCACGCTTCGAGCACCCGTGGAACCGCTGCCGAGGCCCATGGCCTTCACGGTTCGGCGCTGCACCGGGGTGAGCAGCAGGACCACCCCGATGACGTCGGTGATGAGGCCGGGGAAGAAGAACGCGAACGCTGCGAGAACGGTGAACATCGGGCGCGAGAGATGATCCTGCACGTCCCCCCTGCCCCGCACCGCGCGCACCAGGGAGCTCAGGCGGACGAAGGACTGCTGGCCGGCGGCGATCAGCAGGGCCACCCCGATGATCCAGCCCAGCACCACGATCAGCACGGACCACCACAGGCTGGTGTTGACACCGATGATGATGAGGATGGCCAGCTCGAGGACGCCCAGCACCACGAAGGCGATCGGCAGCCAGGCGGACCAGCGGGGGCCCTCGCGCCGGGAGCCGCCGGGGCGCTCGCGGCCGGCGTCGGCCGGCGGTGTGCGGTGCGATGCAGTGCTCACGGCGTCTCCCCTCGTGTCGGACCGCGCCCAGGGTAGCCCAGCGCCCCGAGCACCTGCTGGGCGCGATGGCCCAGCCCCCACGCGGTCACCTTGACCAGGGCCTCCCGCACGATCGCGGAGCTCATCTTGCTGGCCCCCTCCGCACGTTCGTCGAAGTCGATGGGGACCTCCCGGATGTCGGCCCCGAGATCCCGGGCCCGACGTGTCATGTCCACCTGGAAGCAGTACCCCTGGGAGGCGACCTGCTGCTCCATCAGGCGGCGCAGCAGGGGGGCGCGGAAGGCTCGGAAACCGGCGGTGGCATCGCGCACCTCCAGGCCCATCAGCATCCCGGCGTAGAGGTTCGCGCCGCGGGAGAGCACGAGCCGGCGCAGCGGCCAGTCGTGGACACTGCCACCGGGAACCCACCGCGAGCCGATCACCAGGTCGGCCCCTTCAGCGACGGCGTCCAGCAGCCGCGGCAGCTGCTCGGGGCGGTGGGAGGCGTCGGCATCCATCTCGACCAGCACGTCGTAGCCCCGTTCGAGGCCCCAGGCGAAACCGGCCAGGTACGCGGGTCCCAGTCCCTCCTTGCCGGCCCGGTGCAGCACGTGCACGTGGTCATCGCGCTCGGCCGCACCGTCGGCCCACTGCCCGGTGCCGTCCGGGGAGGCGTCGTCAGCGATCAGGACGTGCGCCGCCGGGACCGAGGTGCGAAGGCGCCTCAGAGTGCCCGGGAGCGCCGCACGCTCGTCGTAGGTGGGGATCACCACCAGCACTCGCTGCTCCGGTGCGCTCATCGGCTGCTCCTCCCGTCCTGCACGCCCGCCCGTGAGCGGCTGCTGCCCTCTCCCCGGCCCGCGACCGCCGGCACGTGGCGCAGCACTCCTCGGCGCGGTCCGGTCAGCGCCCCCAGCCAGCCCAGCAGCCCCACGGCGCTGATGCCGATGGCGATCCAGATGCCGCCGGCGACGGCCGGGGTGATCCCGGTGCGCAGCGGCACCTCCGCGATCACTGCACCCTGCTCCCAGTGGTCCACGAAGTCCAGGCGCCGTCCCTCCGGCCCGAAGATCGCGGAATGGCCCACGGTGGACACGTGCACCACGCTGCGTCCGGTGACCACGGCCAGCACCTTGGCCTCGGCCAACTGCTGCACGGCCTCGTGGGAGTCGCCGAACAGGGCGTTGTTGGACTGCACCACCACCAGCTCGGCGCCCTCGCGCACCGTGTCGATGGTCAGGGTGTCGTAGGCGATCTCGAAGCAGATCAGCACCCCCACACGGCCCTCCCCCAGCCCCAGCTCCTGCAGGTCCATCACGCCCACCTCGGTGCCGGGGAGCATGTCCCGGCCCACCAGGTCCACCTTGTCGGTGATCATGCGGAAGAAGTCCCGGGCGGGGACGAACTCGCCGAAGGGCACGGGGTGGCGCTTCGCGTACACGTAGGGGGTCTCACCGTCGGCGGTCCACAGCACCGAGTGGTTGTAGCGGTGCTCCTCCCCCACCGGGGTCTGGGTGCCCACCAGGATGGGGGCACCCGCCTGCTGGGCGGCGTCGGTCAGTGCCTCACCGCGGTACGGGTCCAGGCGGGGGTCGTAGGCGGTGGAGTCCTCCGGCCAGACGATCAGCTCGAGCTGCCGCCCCTGCTCCTGGGTGGCGGCGGTGACGTCGTGGGTCACCTCGAGGTGGTTCTCGAACACACCCTCGGGCATGGCCATCGACCCCGGGTCGATGGGATCCATGGAGCCCTGCGCCCCTGCCACCGTCATGGACGGTCGGTCGTCGGGGGCGCGGTTGACCGGGTGCGGGACCACCATGGTGGCCAGCACCGCCGCGACCGCCATAGCCAGGGGCCACACCCCGGCGAGGCCGCCCAGGCCGCGGCGGCGCCGGCCCAGCACGCACAGCACTCCGTGGACCAGAAGCTGGCCCAGGGCGGCCACCACCAGCGCCATTCCCGCCATCCCGATCCAGGGCCCGAGGTTCAGCAGGGGCGAATCCGCCAGGGCGAAGCCCGTCGCGCCCCACGGAAGCCCGCCCCACGGGACGTGGCTGCGCAGCGTCTCCACCGCCACCCACAGCGCGCTGACCACCACCAGGGACCCGGCACCGAGACCGCGGCGCACCATCACGGTGCGTGCCAGCAGCCCGTACAGCACGATGTACAGCGACTGCACCACACCCAGCGCCAGCCACGGCATGGTGCCGGCATAGGTGTTCGCCCACTCCGTCAGGGGCACGAAGAAGGCGAGCCCCCAGGCCAGGGACGACAGCAGCGCGGGCAGGAAGGACCGGGTGAGCACTCCGATCGACAGCAGCGCCAGCGCCACCGGCATCAGCATCCACAGGTCGTACGGGGGGAAGGCCAGCAGCGCCAGCACGCCCCCGGCCGCACCGCACAGCAGTGCCACGGGCCAGGGCGTGGCGGTGACCTCCTCGCGGGGCTGTCGACGTTTCACGAGATCCGCCCACCCATCTCGTCGTGCGCCACGGTCCCGCGCACCACGGTGCGCAGCGCGCGCGGCGCGCCCTGGGCGAGGTCCGGGAGCAGCGGGGTGCGGGCGCGCGGATCCGTGGACCAGGTCTCGAACTGCTCACCCTGGCCCCGGACCGTGAGGTCCCAGGGCTCCCACACCACGAAGGTGGCCTCGGTCCCGGTGAGCAGGGAGCCCGGGGCGCGATCGCCAGCGGCACGGTGCCCACCGCGGGTGGCGGCCAGGAACGCGGCGCGATCACTGATGCGGCTCTCCACCGGGCCCTGCTGAGCGGCGGCACGCACCCATGCCCACGGGTCGGCGTGCTCGGCCACTCCGGCGGAGCCGAAGGCCAGCGGCACGCCGTCGGCCAGCAGGGACCGGTAGTCGACGCGCTCGGCGAGCGGGGCCACCACCCGCACGCCCTCGGAGGCGCCGGCCGCGCTGCCGCCAGGGAGGCGGCGTACGATGCCGCGGGCGAGGGCGGTCTGCTCCTGATCGGGATCGGGCAAGGTGCCGTCGGCGCTGGCGGAGGCGTCGACGAAGCCGGGGGTGAGCAGGCAGCCGGTCGCCTCGATCACCTGGGCACCAGGGTGCAGCACCCGGGCGGAGTCCTCCGGTCCGGTCCAGGCGATGAGGCCATCGGCCACGAGCATCGCGGAGGCCTCCGGATCCGCGGTCGAGTACAGCACGATCCCGGTGTACAGCTGGGCGGGAGCGGTGGGGCTCATCGATCGATCTCCTGTGCCACCAGCCCGCGGCGCACGGCGGCGATGGCGGCCCGGGCGGTGGCGCCCAGGCGTTCGTCGGGGGTCAGCTGGTCCAGCAGGTCCACCACCTGCCGGCAGTGGCGCACGAAGTCCCCGGGCGGCAGGTCGGAGCCCTCCAGGGCCGCGGCGAAGTGCATGCCACGCGCCCAGCGGTGCACCACGGCCGCCACGGCGGGATCGGGCGGCGGCGTGGCATCGACGCCGTGGCGGGACTCGGCGGCCTGCAGCTGCGCGGCGATCTCGCCCGAGGCGATCAGGGCGGCCTCCACGGCGGGATCGTCGATCAGCTCGGGCGCCCTGCCCTCGTCCCGCCGGGTCTCGTGGACGGCGGCGGAGACCACGGCGGCCAGGCCCGCCGCGTCCAGGCCCTCCCATGCGCCGTGCTCGAGGCATTCGGCGATCAGCAGGTCGCGGTCGCTGAAGATGCGTCGCAAGCGCAGCCCGCGCTCGGTGGGCTCAAGCTCTCCCTCCCCTGCCCGGGTCAGGTACCCCAGCTCCTCCAGCAGCCCGGTGAGCAGATCGAACTGCTTGGCCAGGGAGCTGGTGCGGCCCTCGATGCGGCGGTACACGCCGGCCAGGTCGCGGCGGGTGGAGCGCCACCGGTTCACCCAGCGCAGGTGGGACTCCAGCTCCGGGCAGTCGGCGCAGGGGTGGGCGGCGAGCTGATCGCGCAGAGCGATCAGCGTCTCGTCGGTGGCGGCGGTGGACGGTGTGCGGCCTGCCTTCCGCCGCACTTCGCGCCGCGGGTCGTCGTCGTGGCCGGCCAGGCGCTGGCGCAGTGCCGCGGCGGTGTCCTTGCGCACCTTGCCGCTGCCGAGCTTCTCGGGGCGGGGCAGGCGAAGGCTGTCGATCACGGCGGGCGGCGAGGGCAGGTCTCCGGGACGGATGCTGCGCAGGCGGGCCTCGGTGTCCAGCACCTGCACCTGGGGGCCGCCGAGCACCTCGCGGTCCACGTGCAGCACCACGGCGTAGCCGCGGCGCTTGCCGCCGGGCAGGGCCAGCACGTCGCCGCGCTGCAGGCTGCGCAGGGTGGACCGGGTGCGGTCGCGGTCGGCGCCGGCCCGAGCGCGCGACAGCGACTTCTCCCGCTCGCTCATGCGCTCGCGGATGTCGGCGTACTCCACGAGGTCCCCGCGGTCGCACTCCATGGCCTGGCGGTAGGACTCGGCCGTCTCCTCCAGCTCCCGGGCGCGCCTGGCCAGTCCCACCACGGAGCGGTCGGCCTGGAACTGGGCGAAGCTGGTCTCGAGGGTCTCCCGGGCACGAGCCAGGTCGAAGCGGTCCAGCAGGTTCACCGCCATGTTCGCGGTGGGCCGGAAGGCGGAGCGCAGCGGGTAGGTGCGTCGGGAGGCGAGGGAGGCGACGGCGTCGGCGTCGAAGCGGGGGCCGGCCATCACCACCGCGTGCCCCTCGGTGTCGATCCCGCGGCGGCCCGCGCGGCCGGTGAGCTGGGTGTACTCCCCGGGGGTGAGGTCGGCGTGCTCGACCCCGTTGAACTTGACCAGCTTCTCCAGCACCACGGAGCGCGCCGGCATGTTGATGCCCAGCGCCAGGGTCTCAGTGGCGAACACCGCCTTGACCAGGCCGCGTTCGAACAGGTGCTCCACGACCGTCTTCAGCAGGGGCAGCATGCCCGCGTGGTGGCAGGCGTAGCCGTCCAGAGCCGCACGGCGGAAGGCCGCCACGCCCAGGATCTCGGCATCCTCGTAGGGGATCAGCGAGAGCTCCTCGTCGAGCACGGCGCGGATCTCGCGGCGCTCCTGCTCACTGGTGAGCCGCACCCGGGACTGGGCGCACTGCCGCACCGCCGCCTCGCAGCCGGCCCGGGAGAAGATGAACATGATCGCGGGCAGCAGGGCGTGCTGATCCAGCAGGGCGAGCACCTCGGGTCGGCGCAGGCTGCGCTGGCCGCCCCCGATGCGGCCGCCTCCCCCGCTGCGCCGGTCATCCCGGTGGTCGCGGCTCCCGCGGTGGTCGTGGTCCCGACGGTCCAGGTCGTGGCGGGCTTCGCGCTCGGGTCGGCGCTGGGCGGAGCCGCGCGGCCGGTGGCGGCCGCGGGTGCCCCTGCGGCTGGGCAGGCCGCCGCGGCGACCCCGGTCAGGACCGTGGCGCTCCGGCAGCTGGGTGGCCAGCGCGGTGAGGCGGTGCAGCTCCGGATTGACCTGCCGATCGGACCGGGCCCCGGGGCCGTGGGAGATCACGGGGTCGCCGGAGTCGTCCACGAACAGGTCCAGCATCTGGTCGCCGATGATGACGTGCTGCCACAGGGGCACAGGGCGGGTCTCGGAGACCACGATCTCGGTGGAGCCGCGCACCTCCTGCAGCCAGGCTCCGAACTCCTCGGCATTGGAGACGGTGGCCGAGAGCGCCACCAGCTGCACCGAGGGGGCCAGGTGGATGATGACCTCCTCCCAGACGGGGCCTCGCAGACGATCGGCGAGGTAGTGGACCTCGTCCATCACCACGAAGCCGAGTCCGTCCAGGAGGGAGGAGTCGGCGTACAGCATGTTGCGCAGCACCTCGGTGGTCATCACCACCACGTCCGCGTCCGGCCGCACGGAGGTGTCCCCGGTGAGCAGACCCACCCGCTCCGCGCCGAGCCATTCGGTGAGTTCGGCATGCTTCTGGTTGGACAGCGCCTTGATGGGGGCGGTGTAGAACACTTTGCGCCCCTGGGCGAGTGCCAGGTGCACCGCGAACTCGCCCACCACCGTCTTCCCGGCGCCCGTGGGGGCTGCGACCAGCACCGACCGTCCCTGCTCGAGCACCCGACAGGATGCCAGCTGGAACTCGTCCAGGGCGAAGGGGTACCGCGCGGTGAAGGCGGCCAGCTCGGTGCCCTCGATCGCCTTCTGCTCGCGCCGCTCCGCGGCCCAGCGGGCGTACTGCTGGGCGGGCGAGGGGGTGTCCGAGGACGAGGTGGGGTTCACGGCTGGCTCCGGCCCAGGTCGGCGAGGATCCGCACGGCTCCGGGCAGCACGCGGGCGGTGATGGGCAGCTCGATGCGCGGCTCGCCGTCGGCATAGGCGCGCAGGCGACCACCGTCCCGCAGCCCCACGGTGACCTTCCGCACGGGCTGGACCTCGAAGCCGTCGACGCTGGTGTGGGTGCCCTTGAACACGCGGGGGAAGAAGCGCAGCAGCTTCGTGCGGCCGATACCGGTCAGGGTGACCAGCTCCAGCACGCCGTCGTCCACCCGCGCCTCCGGCACCATGCGCATGCCACCGCCGAACACCCCGGAGCTGCACAGGGAGATCAGGGAGGCGTCCAGGTCGATGCGCTCGCCGTCGTCGATGCGGATCCAGTACGGCAGGGGTCGGAACGAGGGCAGCTCACGCAGCACGGCGGTGGAGTACCGGACGGCGTGGCCGCGGGAGGCGCTGTTCGCGCGTGCGTTGACCAGGGCGTCGAAGCCGAGGTTCACATTGCCCAGCGCCAGGGAGCGGTGGGGCAGCGCGTGCTCGGAGGCGCAGGTGATCTCGATGGCGTCGATGGTGACCACCGGCCGGGACAGCGCGTGCAGCAGCACTCGGGTGGCTTCCTCCGGTGAGTTCTCCGGCAGTCCCAGGGCGCGGGCGAAGTCGTTGCCGCTTCCGGCCGGGACCACGCCCAGCCGCACCGGGGTGCCGGCCACCACCTCGGCCCCGAGGGACACCGTGCCGTCCCCGCCGACGACCACCAGGGCGGTGAGGGTGTCGCGCACCTCGAGCGCACGGGCCCGGGCCACGTGGGCGGAGGATCCGGACAGGTCCACCACGGAGATCCCGGACAGGCGCAGCAGGTTCCCCACCTGGCGGCCCACCCGGTGAGCGGTGCCGAGCGCTGCGGTGGGGTTGAACAGCAGCCCTACCCGGAGTCGGCTCACCTGTTCTCCGGCTCGTCGATGCGGGAGGGGGCGTCGATCGGTTCGACGAGGTGGTCGATCCGGCTGGCCTGGTCCGGTGACAGGCTCTGGGCGGCCTCGGCCTCCTTCTTGTCCCGTCGCTTGTCGTTCCAGATGGAGATGAACACGGCGGCGAAGAAGAGGCTGGAGATCGCGGCGGACATGCCGATCAGGGTGAAGGGATCCGGGGTGGGCACCATCATCGCGGTGAAGGCGAAGCACAGGAAGATCACCCAGCGCCAGGCCTTCAGCATCGAACGGCCCCGCAGGATGCCCAGGAAGTTCAGCAGCACCAGCACCACCGGCATCACGAAGGCGATGCCGAAGGCGAGCATGGTCTTGACCAGCAGGGCGAGGTACTCGTCGTACTTGATCAGCTGCTGGACGCCATCGGTGACCGGGGTGAAGCTGAGCAGCACCGGCACCAGCTGGTTGACGGCCCAGTACCCGGCGGCGCAGCCCAGGAAGAACAGGGGGATCGCGGCACCGAAGAAGCCCAGCGCGTACTTGCGCTCGTTCTTGTGCAGGCCCGGCATGATGAACAGCCATGCCTGCAGCATGATGATCGGTGCGGCCAGCAGCAGGCCCAGGTAGGCGGACATCTGCAGCCGTACGCTCAGCCCGGTGGCGACGCCCTGGAAGTTCAGATCCGCCTCCATCCCTGCCTTGGAGGCGATGCGGAAGGGACGCTGGAGCGCCTCGAACACCGTGGGGAACAGGAACCAGCCGACGATCGCGAGCACCAGCACGGCGAGGGCACAGATCATCAGCCGATTGCGCAGCTCGGTCAGGTGCTCGCCGAGGGACATCCGACCCTCGGGGTCCTTCTCCTTGCGCTTCTTCGGCGTGCGGCGTGCCTGGCTGTCACGGGCCACGGGTGTGCTCCTCCCAACAATCTGGGTCCGGTCGCGCTGCGGCCGGACCCGTCCTGTCGTTCAGCGGCTCGGCCGCCGAACGGATGACCGCTCAGTCGCGACGGTAGAGGTCGTCGTCCTCGCGCGCACGCACGGGCTCGCGCTCCAGCTCCTCGCGGTCGCGGGGGTCGTACTCGCGGTGGCGATCACGATCGTCGCGATCATCGCGGTAGCGGTCACGGTCGCGGTCATCGCGGTACCGGTCGTCGTGGTCATCGCGCGCACGGTGGGAGCCGCCGTGGCGGTCCTCGTCCTCATCACGATCATCACCGCGCATCTCCTCGACCTCGCTCTTGAAGATGCGCATCGACTGGCCCAGGTTGCGTGCCAGACCCGGCAGCTTGCCGGCGCCGAACAGCAGCACGACGAGCAGGATCAGCAGGACGATCGCCCAGGGGTTGCGGAACATTCCCATGAAAAAGCACCTTTCAGAAGCGCCGCGTGTGTGCGGGAGCGCGCCCATGGTCCCACAGCGGACCGTGTCGGCGTCGTACCCGGGAGCGGCGACGTGCCCGCCGTGCGACGGGCCCTCTCAGGGTAGCGCTTCGGAGGCGCGATGCCGCAGTTCGGAGGTCCGCGAAACGGTCACGATCGTGTCTCTGAGCGATGTGGGATGGACCACGTCGGCTGCACCGGCGGCTTCGAGGACCGCGTCGACCAGGGGGGAGCGCAGAGGGTCCACCAGTCGAGCGTACGAGGCTGGCTGTGTCTCGGTTCCCGCCTCACGCAGTTCACGGGCATCGAAGGCCTCGGCGATCCAGTGCGCCTCGGGCTCCAGGCGCAGCCACACCTCCCCCTCGACCACGCCGGAGAGGTCCAGGGCCGCACCCGCCTCAGCGGGATCCGCCGGGTGCTGCGGTGCGCCGTCGGGGAGCACCTCCACCACGCGGTCCAGCCGGAACCGGCGCTCCCCCTGGGCCAGCTCGCAGTACGCCCGCAGGTAGGAGCGGATGCCGTCGGTCTCGATGCGCACGGGTCTGATCCGTCTCACCGAGGTGCCCGGCCGGTCCGGGGCGGAGTAGCGGATGGTCAGTGCACCGGACGGGTCGGCGGGGTCATCGACCGCCAGGGCGCGGTGGACGGCGCCGAGCACGGTCTCGGCGCGAGAGCCGGGCAGCTGCGCTCCCGTCCCGTTGACTTCGCTCGCCTCCCCTGCTCCCGACGGCGTCACGCCTTCTGGACCGGTCTGTGCGGCGGTTCCTGCGCGAGCGCCGGCATCTGCACCCTCAGTGACCGTGTCGCGGCTTGCGAGCAGCTTCTGCCGGGCGGCGGCCACCAGGCGCACCTCCTCCCCGGCGGCGGGCTCGAGAGCGGCCAGTCCCGCCAGCAGCGCGGTGACCTCGACGTCGCTCAGGCGCAGGGCCCTGCGCAGCGGTTCGGCATTGCGCACCCGCACCGTTCCCTGTTCCCATTCGGCCTCGATCAGGTCCTCGAAGCCGGTTCCCATGTCGCCGCACACGAACAGCACCTGCAGGTCGGCGATGAGCTGCTGCTGGCTGATGCCGAGGGCCTGGGCCAGCTCGGCAAGGTCCACTTCATCACGGGACTGCACGTAGGACGCCTCGCTGATCAGGCGGGACAGCTGATCGCTCCCGCTGCCGGAGACCCTGATCCTGGGCGCGGGCCGTGCGGGAGCGGCCTGAACGGCGGCGAGGTCCCCGGGTCCTTCGTGCTGCTCGGCGATCCGAGAGAGGATCTGGGCGATCTCCGCCCTCCATGGTGCAGGATCGACCAGAGTCGTCCAGCGCGCGGAGCCCAGCACCAGGCGGCGCAGTGCCGAGCGGGGCAGGATGGGCGTCTCGAAGCGCTTCGCCTCGAGCGGGGCGCCGGCACGATCCCTCAGCTCGAGCGCCTTGTACGGGGACGCCTCGATGACGGCGGGGGCGGAGTCCCCGCCGGTCTGGAGCCTGCCCAGGACCTCGGCGAGATCCACTCGCGACGGCCTGGTCCGGGTGGCGGCCCCTCCGACGCGGGGGAAGGACTCGATGCGGGAGGCGCGGAACACGCGGGCGTCCTCGCGGTCCCGGTCGTAGCCGTGGACGTACCAGTGGCCGTCGTGGACGCCCACCACCCACGGCTCCACCGTGCGGCTGGTGAGGGCACCCGTGGTGGCACGGTAGTCGAAGCTCACCGCGCTGGCCGAGGTGACCGCCTCCAGCAGGGGGGTCAGCACCGGCAGGGACTCCACGGAGCCGCGGGGCGCACGGCGCAGCAGGTCCGGGTCGGCATCGTGCCCCAGGCTCAGCAGCTTGGAGCGCACCCTTCGGGCCGCTCCCCCGGCGGCGGCATCGTCCCAGGCGCGGCTGGCGGCCAGCAGCACGGTGTACTCCTGCGTGGTCAGGTCGAGCACGGCATGGCCGGGGGTGGTGTCCAGGCGGTAGTAGACGGTGTTCTCGTCCAGCACGTCCGGTTCGCTGACCAGCGGCAGGCCCAGGTCCAGGATGGCGGCCTTGTCCCGCTCGAACATGCGCTCCGCAGCCGTCTCGCTGGGCGCGGCCGCATAGTCAGGGATCACCTGGAAGAGCTTTGAGCGATCGATCCGTCGGCGCGAGCCGATCGTCATGATCACGTTGAGCAGTCGTTCCACACCACGGGCAGCCACGGCCTCAGGCTACCGCTCCGGGGTCCGCGACGACCTACGCTGGGCGCATGCTGCGCTGGGAACGTGCCACCGTGATCGACCATCGCCCCGGTTGGGTGGGGGTGCGCCGCCTGCTGGTGCGGATCGACGCCACGGGGGAGACGGTGAGCGCGCTCGCCTACCCCGAGCTCACCGGGGAGCCGGGCACCGGCGAGCAGGTGCTGCTGAACACCAATGCGCTGCGACGGGGCCTGGGCACCGGTGGTGAGGCCATGGTGGTGGCCCGGCCCGCGCACCTGCCAGCGGCGGAGGAGATCGCCGGGCACATGGTCAAGGCCCGGTACACGCCGATGCAGACCATGGTCGACGCCATCGACGACCCCGCCTCCGAGCACTACGAGATCCTTCAGCACGCCGAAGGCCTGGACGGCATGCCGGTGGTGGTGGCGGATCTGCACTCCTCCCTCCCGGCCGTGGTGGCCGGGGTGCGGGCCGAGGCGCCGCTGGCCCGGATCGTCTACGTCCACACCGATGCGGCGGCCCTCCCGGCCGCCTACTCGGCGACCGCCGCGACCCTTCGAGAGCAGGGTCTGCTGGCGGCGATCATCAGCGCCGGTCAGTCCTTCGGAGGGGATCTCGAGGCGGTCACGGTGCATTCGGCCCTGCTGGGTGCCCGGCACGTGGCAGGGGCCGACGTCGCCGTGGTGATCCAGGGGCCGGGCAACCTGGGCACCGGCACCGGGTGGGGGTTCTCCGGGGTGCAGGCCGCTGAGGCCGTGCACGCGGCCCACGTGCTGGGCGGGGTGCCGGTGGCGGCCCTGCGGGTCTCGAGCGCCGATGCGAGGGCGCGCCACCGGGGCCTGTCCCACCACAGCGCGACCATGTTCGGCAGGGCCACCCTGGCTCCCCTGCGCCTTCCGGTGCTCGACCCGAGCGATGACGAGTACAGCGCTTTTCATATGTCTGTCACCGAACAGGTGGAATCTGCGATCATCGGGCCGGCGCTCGAGCGTGGCTGCCGACATCAGCTGGCCCCCGTCCGCGCCGAGGGGCTCATCGCCGCTCTCGAGGCACTTCCGGTACGGCTGTCGACCATGGGCCGTGGGCTGGGGGAGGATCCGGAGGCGTTCCTCTACGCCGCACTGGCCGGGCGCTGCGCTGCCTCCCTCACCACGGACTGCTGAGCGGGCACATCAGGCCGTCACGCTCGCGCGGGGCGCCGCGATCTCAGCCCTCGTGGTCGGGGGCCTCGCCCCGCTCACGCACCAGTGCCGCCAGGCGATGCGCATCGGCGATGCCGCGCTTGCCATCGGACCGCTGGATGGCCCAGGTGGCCAGGGTGCTGCCATCGGCGAGGTCCAGGTGTGCCCAGGGATCGCCCATGGGGAAGCTGACGCCCACCACCTCCGGCCAGGTGACCGTGCGGGTGCGGAAGAGGTTGCGCACCTCGAGCTGCTGCGGGCCGGCCACCACGCGCACGGAAGCCTGGAGGTGGCAGAAGAGCGCCGCGAGGACACCGACCATCACCATGCCGGCGCGGTCCAGGGGGCTGAAGCCCGGTATCAGGATCGCTCCGCCCACCAGCGCGGCCAGCATGATCACGGCGACCGCATAGCCCACCGCCCGCACCATGCGAGGGCGGAACACGACAGTGCCGGCGGTATCCATCACGACAGCGTCAGATCCGACAGGCCTGGATCGCCGTGACCAGGATGGCGCGGGCGCCCACTTCGTACAGCTCATCCATCATCCGATGGGCATGCGCACGCTCCACCATGGAGCGCACGGCCGACCACTCCCCGCCGTGCAGCGGGGATACGGTGGGCGACTGGAAGCCGGGGGTGATGGTCACGGCCCGCTCCAGCTGGGCGGTGGGGATGTCGTAGTCCAGAAGCACGTACTCGCGGGCCACGAGGACGCCCCGGATGCGGCGCTCGAGCACCTCGAGGGTGTGGGCGGTGGTCTCGTCCAGCTTCATGCCGGGACGGGAGAACAGCACTGCCTGGCTGGTCATGATGGGCTCGCCGAAGGGTTCCAGGCCGGCCTGCCGCAGGGTGGTGCCGGTCTCCACCACGTCGGCGATCACATCGGCCACTCCCAGGCGGATCGAGGACTCGACCGCTCCGTCCAGGTGGACCACCTCGGCGTTGATGCCGTGCCCCGCCAGGTGATCGCCGACCAGGTTCTCGTAGCTGGTGGCGATGCGGGTGCCCTCGAGGCTGGTGACGTCGCTGTGCTCGCCCACGGGGGCCGCGAAGCGGAAGGTGGAGCGGGCGAAGCCCAGCGGCAGGATCTCGGTGGCCGGGGTGCGGGAGTCCAGCAGCATGTCCTGGCCGGTGATGCCCACGTCCACGGTGCCCGAGCCCACGTACACGGCGATGTCGCGCGGGCGCAGGTGGAACAGCTCCACGTCGTTCTCGTGGTCCACCACCACGAGCTCCTTGGCCATGCCGCGGCGGCGGTAGCCGGCCTCCTGCAGCAGCTCAGCAGCGGGCTCGGACAGTGCGCCCTTGTTGGGGACGGCGATGCGCAGCACGGGAACTCTCCTGGGTCGCCCGGGGAGGGCGAGGGGTCGGGGGTGGGCAGGGACGGGGTGTCGACGGGTGCCGGGCGGGGCCGGCGGGAGGACAGGCTCGCGTTCGCGGACCTGGAGTCCTGCTCAGAGGCGCCGGTAGACGTCCTCGAGGGTGATGCCCTTGGCGATCATCATCACCTGCAGGTGGTACAGCAGCTGGCTGATCTCGGTGGCGGCATCCTCGAGCGACTCGTGCTCACAGGCCATCCAGACCTCCGCCGCCTCCTCCACGATCTTCTTGCCGATGCCGTGCACACCGGAGTCGAGCTCACGCACGGTGCCGGAGCCCTCCGGCCGGGTGCGGGCCTTCTCGGTGAGCTCGGCGAACAGGGCCTCGAAATCCTTCACCCCGACAGGGTACGCGCCCGTGGGGGGGGGCCGGGGGGCGGGCCCCCCCCCCGGGCGCTGGCGCCGTACCCGCCCGTCACCGCCGGGTGGTCAGGTCCAGG
>NZ_JAMBDS010000016.1:0-48470 GCF_025143785.1 Brachybacterium sp. p3-SID1565 | reverse complement strand
CCCGCGCCGTCGACCGCCTTTGTCCTCAGCTCCTCACTCCGCGGAGGCGAGGGCGGCGGCCGGGGCGGTGCGCGCGGCGGCGCGGCCCGGCAGGACCGAGGCCAGCGCCCCGGCGGCGAGGGCCAGCACCAGCACGATCACGAGGCGGCCCCAGGGGATCGTGATCGAGACCGGATAGGTCGAGCCCAGCAGTGCGATGATCCCGAGCACGCCGTAGAGGGACCCGATCAGCAGCCCCAGCACGGCGCCGACCGCGGCAAGCAGCACTCCCTCCCAGCCGAGCATCGCCCGCATCTGCCGGCGCGTCGTGCCCAGGGCGCGCAGCAGCGCGTTCTCCCCGGTGCGCTCGACCACACCGAGGCTGAGCGTGTTGGCGACCCCGACCAGGGCGACGAGCACCGCGACCGCGAGCAGAGCCACGGTGATGCCCAGCAGGATGTCGAGGATCTGCGCGTAGGACTCGCGCTCGGCGCCGCCGGGAACGCTGCTCGCCCCTTCGAAGCCCTCGGAAGCGGAGAGCTCGTCGACCGAGGAGAGCAGCTCGAACACGTCGATCCCCTCGCGCTCGGCGGTGCCGGGATCGGCGAAGTCAGCGAGCACGACCGGGGTGGTCCCCTCCCCGAGGAGCTGCTCGAGCGTCGCCGGGGTCACCAGCGACATCTGCAGGTTCGCATCCACCTGGACGCGCAGGTCGTGGCTCTGCCCGTCGGCCCCCTCGAGGGAGAGGACCTGGCCGTCGTGGACCCCGAAGCGCTCGGCCCGCTCCTGGCCGAGCAGCACCGTGCCGTCGGCGAGCTCGTCCGCCATCTCGGGACGGTGGGAGACCTCCCGCACCGTCTCGGGGGTCACGGAGTACAGGGTCATCGGCTCGCCGGCGCCGACCTCGACGTCCCCGCGCTCCCCGGCGTGGGCGGCATCCATGCCCTCGATCGCGGCGACCCGTTCGGCGGCATCCTCGGGCATCGCCTCCGCGGAGAGGACCAGGTCGATCGGCCGACGGGAGTCCAGCTCCGAGGTCAGGGTCGCCTCCGCAGTGCGGGCGCCGACAGTCATCATCGTCATGAGCGTGGTGCCGATCAGGAGGGCCGCGATCGTCGCCGCGCTGCGGCGCGGGTTGCGGGCCACGTTCGCCCCGGCGATCCGGGCGGGCAGCCCGCCCAGCAGCGCCCCGAGACGGGCGGCGAGGGCCGCGAGGGGCCGGGTGAGCGTGACGAGCACGAGCATCACGCCGGTGAAGCTCAGCACCCCGCCGCTGATCGCAGCGAGGATGCCGAGCGCGGCGACCCCGTTCAGGGCCAGCGCGGTGCCGCCGACGAGCGCGGCCACGCCGAGCACCACGGCCACCAGGCCCAGCACGCCGCGCACCCCGAGCCCGCGGGTGACGGCGGGCGGCTGCGGGCGCAGCGCCTGCAGCGGCGCGACCCGGGTGGCGGAGCGCATCGGGGCGAGGCTCGCGAGCACGGCGATCGCGACGCCCGCCAGCAGCGGAAGCAGCACCGACCACAGGCTCACCGGCACCGGGGCGACGCCGTTCAGCCAGCCGAGCCCGGCGGCGCCCGCGAGCGCGGCCTGGACCAGCAGGTGCCCGGCGACCACGCCGACCGCCGCGCCGAGCAGCCCGACCAGCAGCGACTCGCGCAGCACCACGGAGCGGACCTGGGCGCGGGTCGCGCCGAGGGTGCGCAGCAGCGCGAGGGAGCGGGTGCGCTGCGCGAGCGTGACGGCGAAGGTGTTCGCGATGACGACGGCGCTGGTGAACAGCGCGATCACCACGAACACGCCGAGGAACATCCCGAGCGCTCCGAAGCCCTGCATGAGGGCGCTGGCGGCTTCCTCCTCGGCCTCCTCGACGCCGCGCACGGTGATGCCCTCGGCGGCGGAGGCCGAGGCGGCCTCGGCCACCGCGGCGGGGTCCTCGCCGTCGGGGACCGTGGCGAGCCAGGTGTCGGTGGTCGTCCCGGCGGTCGGCCCGAGCAGGGCGGCGGCGTTGACGTCCTGGAGCATCAGGCGCGGGGTGCCGCCGAAGACTGCGCCGGCGGGGTCGACGGCGATGCCGGAGACGGTGAGCGTCCGCTCCGTCTCCTGCGCGGGGTCCTCGCCCCTGGCCGGGCCGGAGCCCTGCACGGTGATCGGGTCGCCGACCCCCACCTCGAGGGCGTCGGCGGCGGAGCGGGAGAGCACGATCTCGGACTCGGCACCGGCGGCGGAGCCCTCCTCGAGGGAGTCCTCCTGGCCGGGCGGGAGCATCGTGGCCTCGAAGAACCCGCTGCCGCTCGTCGAGCTCGCCTCGAGATAGCTGCGGGGCGCGGGCCACACGGCCTCGGCGCCCTCGACCTCGGGGGCCGGAAGCGGCTCCTCGGAGGCCCAGTCCTCATCGGACAGCTCGCGCTGGACCTCCAGGTCCGCGCCCTCGTACATCTGGGAGGCCTGGGAGCGCAGGGAGGCCTGCATCAGGTTCCCGGCCAGCACCATGATCGCGACGAAGGCGCAGGACAGGGCGATGGTGACGACCGCAGCGAGGTGACGGCGCACCGGGGTCAGCTTCACGGTGGAGCGAGCCATCAGCGCTGCTCCTGCCCCTGAGGCGCGGAGCGCGCGGTGCGGATCCCGCGCAGGTCCTCGTCGGAGGCGATCCGACCGTCGGCGAGGGTGAGGATCCGGTCGGCGCGCTCGGCGGCGTCCCGCTCGTGGGTGACCATCACGACGGTCTGGCCGAACTCGTCCACCGAGAGGCGCAGGAAGTCCAGCACCTCCTCGGTGGTGCGGGAGTCGAGGTTGCCGGTGGGCTCGTCGGCGAAGACCACGGCCGGGGAGGTGACCAGCGCGCGGGAGATCGCCACGCGCTGGATCTGTCCTCCGGAGAGCTGGGAGGGCAGGTGGTCGAGTCGGTCCGCGATCCCGAAGGCCGAGGTGAGCGTGTCCAGCCAGGCGCGGTCCACGCGGGTCCCGGCCAGCTCGAGGGGGAGCAGGATGTTCTGCTCCGCGCTCAGCATCGGCAGCAGGTTGAACGACTGGAACACGAAGCCGATCCGCTCGCGGCGAAGGCGGGTCAGGGCGTCGTCGTGCAGCGAGGTGATCTCTACGCCCTCGAGCTCGATCGAGCCGGAGGTGACCTCGTCGAGGCCGGCGAGGACGTGCAGCAGAGTCGACTTGCCCGAGCCGGAGGGGCCCATGATCGCGGTGAAGGCGCCGCGGGTGATGTCGAGGTCCACGGCGTCCAGCGCCGTGACGGTGCCGGCGCCGCTGCCGTAGGTGCGGGTCACGGCGCGGGCGCGCAGCGCGACGGGGTCGCCGGAGGCGTCGGTGGAGGGCGGGGGAGCGGCCTGGGCGGCAGTGGTCATCGGGCAGTCCTTCGCGAAGGGGTCATGATGTCGACCCCGATGCTTCCCGAGCGGGGGCCCCGCAGTCGTCAGCCCCCGG
Organism: Brachybacterium sp. p3-SID1565; assembly: GCF_025143785.1. Taxonomy (NCBI): domain Bacteria; kingdom Bacillati; phylum Actinomycetota; class Actinomycetes; order Micrococcales; family Dermabacteraceae; genus Brachybacterium; species Brachybacterium sp. p3-SID1565. Next base: position 45,050 of record NZ_JAMBDS010000016.1, on the reverse strand, counting down.
TCGCGGCCTTGCGGACCGGGCGAGACCGGGGGAGGGGAGACCGTCATACCCAGGGATGACGCGGCCTCGACCACCGACCGCGCGGCGCGCGAGAGCGGCAGCGCGGGCCGGAGCCCGGCGCCGCCTGCGGGTCATTGCTCGCCGGGGGTGACCAGCCCGGTCTCGAAGGCGATGATCACGGCCTGGACCCGGTCGCGAGCACCGAGCTTGGCGAGGACCCGTCCCACATGGGTCTTCACCGTCGCCTCGGCGACGAACAGCTGCGCGCCGATCTCCCGGTTCGAGCGGCCCCGTCCCATCAGGGTGAGCACCTCACGCTCGCGCTCAGTGAGCTCCGCGAGGACGGAGCTGTCCTGCTCGGCGGGCTCGGGGGTGGCGACCACCCGTTCCAGGAGCCGACGGGTCGCCGACGGGGCGATCACCGCATCGCCGCGGTGGACCGTGCGGATCGCGCCGAGGAGGTCCTCGGGCTGGGCGTCCTTGAGCAGGAAGCCGCTGGCCCCGGCGCGGATCGCGGCGAGCACGTACTCGTCGAGGTCGAAGGTGGTCAGCACGATGATCTTCGGGGCCCGCTCGACGGGCAGCCGCTCCAGGAGCGTCGAGGTCGCCTCGATCCCGTCCATCCGCGGCATCCGCACGTCCATCAGCACCACGTCGACGCTGCGGGCGGACAGCTCGCGCACGGCCTCGGCGCCGTCGGTGGCCTGCAGCACGACCTCCATGTCGTCCTGGGAGTCGATCACCATGGCGAAGCCGGTGCGCACCAGCGGCTGGTCGTCCACCAGCGCGACGCGCAGGGGATGGTCGGCGATCTCGGTCATGGGGTCTCTCCTCGAGGGTCGTCGGCCGCGGGGCCGGGGTCGGTGGTGGTGTAGGGGGAGGCGGGGCCGTCGGCCTCGGCGGCCGTGCCATGGATGGCGGGCAGCGGCACGGTCGCCCGCACACGGTAGCCGCGGGAGGGGAGCGGCCCGGCCTGCAGCGCCCCGCCGAGCACGCTCATCCGCTCCCGCATCCCGGTCAGGCCGTGGCCGAGTCCGTCGGAGGTCGGGTCGGTGCCCTGGCCGTCGTCGACGACCTCGATCACGAGGCCCTCGGCGCCTCGGACCAGGCGCACGGAGGCGCTCGCGCCGGGCCCGGCGTGCTTGAGCACGTTGGTCAGCGCCTCCTGCACCAGGCGGAACACGGACATGCCGACCGACGAGGGGAGCTGGCCGAGGGAGCCCTCGACCTCGAGGTCGACCTCGAGGCCCGCGGCGCGGACGCGCTCAAGCAGCTCGGGCAGCTGCTCGGGGCCCGGCTGCGGACCGAAGCTGGTCTCGTCCTCCTGACGCAGCACGCCCAGCAGGGAGCGCATGTCGGCGAGCGCGGCGCGGCCGGTCTCTCCGATCGTGCCGAGCACCTCCACGGCCTTCTCCGGCTTCTGGGAGGCGACGAAGCGACCGCCGTCGGCCTGCGCGATGATCACGGAGAGGGAGTGGGCCACGACGTCGTGCATCTCGCGGGCGATGCGGGCGCGCTCGTCGGCGACGGCGAGCGCGGTGCGCTGCTCCCGCTCGCGCACCGCCTGCTCGGCCCGGTCGCGGGTCAGGGCGAGCTGACGCACCCGGGCCCGCTGCAGGTTGGCGAGGGCCCAGATCGCGATGATCGTGATCGTGCCGATGATGCCCAGGCCCACGAAGGTGATCGCCGCCTGGCCGACGCCGCCGTACTCGCTAAGCAGCGCGGCGATCCCGAACCAGCTCGCCTGGACGAGCACCCCGAGCATCCCCGCGGCCACACCGATGAGGTGCACGGCGGTGGTGCCGTAGGCGACGGCGCAGAACATCGCGTAGAAGGTCATCGCGTCGCCCGCGACGACCGGGGTGCCGACCAGCACGTGGGAGACGGCGAGCACGCCGATCACGATCACTCCCAGCAGGGGGCGGGTGCGGCAGACCGCCCCCGCGAGCACCATCGGAACCGAGAACGGCACCCACCAGCCGATCACCCCGCCGCCGAGACCGAAGAGCAGCATGAGCGCAGCGGCCGTCCCGAAGCCGATCAGGTCGACGGTGCCGGGGTTCTCGATGATCCAGCGGAAGGGATCGCGGAATCCGCGACCGGTCCGGCCGGGCTGAGGGGCCGAACCGGCGCTGTGCGGCCCCGCGGGAGCGTCGGGGGAGCGGCCGGTGGTCATGTCCACGAGAGTACGGGCGCGGCGGCGCCGCGGCGTCAGACCGCAGTCGGACGGAAGGGCCGTGTGCCTGCGGGGCCCGTCACGCGTGCGGCTCTCGCCTCCGGACGGCCCGGACCGCGTGACGCTGCGGTCACAGCAGACGCTGGGGCGGCTCGAGCAGCTCGGGCCCTTCGTTTCCCACTCGTCCCACGGCCGGATCTACCTCGCGGGGAGCCAGCAGGGCGTCATCCAGCAGGTGCGCGTCATCGTTGATCCAGGCCGCGGCGGCTTCCTTGTGATCCATCGAGGTGTCCAGCCAAGTTTCGACCTGGTGGCGCGGGAGCATCACCGGGGTGCGGTCGTGGATCTGGGCGAGGTCACCGGTGGCCTCGCGCGTGATGATGGTGGCGCTCAGCAGGAAGGCGCCGTCGTCACTGGCCGCAGGGCCCTGGTGACCGCCGGGACCCTTCCACCAGGAGACCAGGGCTGCCATGTACAGGCGGGAGCCGTCGGCCGGGGCGATGAAGAACGGCTGCTTGCGCTTGCCGTCCTCGCCCCGCACCCACTCGTAGTACCCGTCCATGGGGACGATCGCCCGGTGCCGCGCCAGGCTGCCGCGGAAGCTGGGCTTCTCGGCGATGGTCTCCCGTCTCGCGTTGAACGTGCGCGAGGAGAAGGACTCGTCCTTCGCGAACGGGGGCAGCAACCCCCAGCGGGCCACCCGCAGGGCCCGCAGCACCTCACCGGTCTCCTTGTCGATCGACTCGGTGACCACGTGGATCGGTGCGGTGGGAGGGATGTTCCAGCGCTTGCGCAGGCCCGGATCGGTGAGGTCCACCGCGCCCAGGTCATCCAGCAGCGGCTCGATCTCCTGGTAGAAGGCGAAGCGGCCGCACATCTCAGACGCCCTTGGGGCCGTTCGGCTCGCTCGTGCCGTCTCCCTTGGTGCCGAGGGACCCGGTCTCGGGGTCGATCTCGCCCTCTGAGGGAACGGAGGAGCCGCCCTCGGTGCCCGCGCGGGGGGTGAGGCGGGCATCCTCGGAGACGTAGGAGTCAGAGTCGCGGTGCAGGTTCTGCAGGCGGATGTCGCGGCCGTCGTCCACGATTCCCTGGTACTTCTCCTCCTGCTTCTTGGCGCCCTCGTCGTCGCGCAGCGGGAGGGTGAGGGAATCCTCGGCGGGCTTGCCGGACTCGAGCTCCATCGCACGCTCGTACTCGGCATCCACCTCGGCACCCATGATGATCACGATGTTGATCACCCACAGAGCGAACAGCACCGCCATGATGCTGCCGATCGCACCGTAGCTGGAGTAGCTGGCCAGGGTGGCCATGTAGATCGACACCGCCACCGCCGCGATGATGATGCCCAGCACCGCGAACACACCGCCGGGGGAGACCAGGCGGAACGGCTTCTTGATGTTCGGGGCGGCCCAGTACAGCAGCGAGAGGATCACGAACAGGAACAGCAGGATCACGGGCCACTTCACCCAGGCCCAGATCGGCAGGAACGACTCGGTGAGGAAGGTGAGCAGTCCACCGGCGCCGATGGTGCTGGCGATCGGCCCCAGCAGGGCGTCCACCAGGGTCTGGTTCAGCAGGATCGAGATCGCGATGATCAGCAGGCTCAGGATCAGCCCCAGGGTGATCGCGAGCATGGTGCCGGTCTGCCTCACGAAGCCGCGGCCCTCGGGGATGTCGTAGATCTGGTTGGAGGTTCGCGAGTACGCCTTGACGTACGCGGAGGCGGACCACAGCGCGGTGGCGATACCGATGATCAGGGCGATGGTGCCGCCGGTCGCCGATCCCATCAGGGACTCGACGGTGGAGTCGACCAGGCTGCCCAGGCCCTGCTCGGAGGCCCCCGAGGAGGACGCGGCGGCCTGCTTGATCAGCTCCGCGATCTCATCTTTGAGGTCCGACAGCAGCAGGGTGGCCAGGGAGAACAGCGCCAGCAGGGTGGGAGCGATCGACAGCACCATGAAGTAGGTGAGCTTCGCGGCCTGGTCCGTCCCGCCGTCGCGCGAGAACTCGGTGAGCACCCGCTTGGCCATGTACTTGATGGACTGCCCGCTCAGGCGGGTGCCCTTCTTCTCGGTCGACTTATCGGTCGAGACGGCCATGAACACTCTCCTGGGGGATCGGGGTGCACTCGGGGACCGTGCGGCACGGGGTGCTGCACCTGGTGCGCCCTCATCCTGCCACGATCAGGGGAGGCTGGTCCGACTGCGGGTGGGAAGGACCGGGTGGTCCGTGGCCGCGCGAGGGGCGGATCGTCCGGGCCGGGGTTGTCCACACGGATCGGGCGCGCGCTCGCGGTTATCCACAATCCACGGCCGGGCAGTGCGCCGGGGAGCACAACTGCCTACCGTGGCCGGCGTGATGACCACATCACATCGGAGTCGCCGAGCTCGGAGCACAAGGGGGAGAAGACGTGGTGGATGCCGTCACGATCCTCGAGAGCGAATCGCGCGAACTGATCCGCCGCCGAGGTCTGGACGTGCGCGGGGACCAGTTGGAGCCGCTGATCCGGGAGGTCGCCGCTGACTACGACCGGCGGGCCTCCACCGGCACGGTGCCCTTGGTGCACGACATGGATCCGCTGATCGCGGAGGTGGCTGCCCGGATCGGCGGCTTCGGTCCCCTGCAGGAGATGCTGGACGATCCGTCCGTCGAGGAGATCTGGCTGAACTCGCCCAGCGAGGTCTTCGTCGCCCGCAACGGGCGCAGCGAGCTGACACCGCTCGTGCTCACCGACGCCGAGGTGCGCGGGATCGTCGAGCGGATGCTGGTCAGCTCCGGCCGGCGCCTGGACCTTTCCACCCCGTTCGTGGACGCGCTCCTGCCCGACGGCTCCCGGTTGCACTGTGTCATCCCTGCGGTCACCCGCACCCACTTCGCCGTCAACATCCGGAAGTTCGTGGCTCGAGCGCACGACCTGGAGGGCATGGTGGGGCTGGGCTCGCTCACACCCCAGGCCGCAGGTTTCCTCGATGCCGCGGTGGCCTCCGGGCTCAACGTGATCGTGTCCGGGGCAACCGGCGCCGGCAAGACGACCTTCCTGCGGTGCCTGGCCCAGTCGGTGGGTGCCCGGGAACGCGTCGTCACCATCGAGGAGGTCTTCGAGCTCGACCTGGGACTGCGCGATGTGGTTGCCATGCAGACCCGGCAGGCCAATCTGGAGGGGACCGGCGAGATCTCGATGCGCCGCCTGGTCAAGGAGGCCCTGCGCATGCGGCCCAGTCGGATCATCGTCGGGGAGGTGCGTGAGGCCGAGGCGCTGGACATGCTGATAGCGCTGAACAGCGGACTGCCGGGACTGGCCTCGATCCACGCCAACTCGGCGCGCGATGCGGTCACGAAGCTGTGCACGCTTCCCCTTCTTGCTGGTGAGAACGTGTCCAGCAGGTTCGTCGTGCCCACGGTCGCCGGGTCGATCGATCTGGTGGTCCACCTGGACATGCTGGCGGACGGCCGCCGGCGCGTGCGTGAGATCGCGGGCCTGACCGGCCGCGTCGAGAACGATGTCATCGAGGTCTCCGACATCTTCTCGCTGCGTGATGACAGGCTGGTGCGGGGGGACGGCCATCCGCCTCACCCCGAGCGCTTCGCCCGTGCCGGGCACGACCTCTCACGCCTGCTGGGCGGGCGGAGGGCGGCATGACAGACGGCGCCTTCCTGGGGCTCATGGCCGGCCTGGGCCTGCTGGCGATCTGGTGGTCGATGTGGGAGCAGGAGGAGAGCCAGAGCCGTCCCGGGCCGGTGGCCGGTCTGCTCGACCGGATGCGGGACGATCTGGTGAGGGTGGGCCTGGGAACGGTAACCCCGGCAGCGGTGCCCGCGCTGAGTGCCGGTCTCGGCCTGGTGGTGGCCGCCGCTGTATGGGCGCCATCCGGAGCTGTGGTCCCTGCCCTCGCACTCGGGCTGGTGGCGAGCCTCCTGCCCATGATGGTGCTGCGGGCCGCAGCCCGGCGCCGCACCACGGCCCTCCGAGAGGTGTGGCCCGAGGCAGTCGATCACATCGCCTCGGCGATCCGCGCGGGAATGTCGCTTCCCGAGGCTCTGGTGCAGCTCAGCAGGAAGGGGCCCGAGCAGCTGCAGCCCGCCTTCGTCGAGTTCAGCCGTGACTACCAGGCCAGTGGAGACTTCTCCAACAGCCTGGATCGGCTCAAGGTCCGGCTGGCCGATCCCGTCGGGGATCGGATCGTCGAGGCCCTGCGGATCACCCGCGATGTCGGCGGTACCGATCTCGGTATCCTGCTGCGTACCCTCTCCTCCTTCCTGCGGGAGGACGCCCGCACCCGGTCCGAGCTCGAGGCCCGGCAGTCGTGGACGATCAACGCCGCCCGATTGGCCCTGGCCGCACCGTGGATCGTCCTGGCATTGATGTCCACCCGTCCTCAGGCCGCCCAGGCCTACGATTCCACGGCCGGACTGGTGATGATCCTGATCGGCGGTGCCGTGTCGCTGGTGGCCTACCGGGTGATGCTGATGATCGCGCGGCTCCCGCAGGACGAGAGGGTGCTGCGATGAGCGCCCCGGGAACCGTGGTGGCCGGGGCTCTGCTGGGCCTGGTGCTCGGGACCGGCCTCGCTCTCATCGCCGGGCGCCTGCCGTGGCTGCGACAGCGGGATCTCGCGGCACGCATCGATCCCTACCTGCGAAGGAGCTCGGCGAGTGCGCTGCTGGACTCCGCGGGGCCGCGCGGACGATCCAGGGTGGTCCTCGAGGCCCTCCTGGGGCCGGTAGCGGTGCGTGCCATCGGTGTGCTGGAGCGCCTCACCGGCGGTGCGGATCAGTTGGAGCGGCGCCTGCGAATGGCCGGCCGACGCAGCAGCGCGGACTCCTTCCGGATCGAGCAGGTCGTGTTCGGAGCAGCGGGGCTCGTGCTCGGCCTGGCAGCGGGACTGGCAGCGGTCGGGATCCGCGGTGCCAGCCCGCTGGTGGGTCTGGTGATCGTCGTACTCGGCACGGTCTCGGGCATCCTGCTGCGCGACTACCTCCTGGGCGTCGAGATCAAGCGGCGAGCGGCGCGCATGGCCCGGGAGTTCCCCACGGTGGCCGATCTGCTGGCCCTGGCGGTGGCCGCCGGCGAGAGCCCGATCGCTGCCATGGAGCGGGTGGCACGATCATCCTCAGGTGCGCTGCCGGACGAGTTCGCCGCCACCGTCGCGGAGATCCGCGCGGGGTCGAGCGTGTCCCAGGCCCTGGCCGCAATGGGCTCCCGCACCCCGCTCGAATCGCTGGCGCGCTTCGGCGAAGGGGTCTCGATCGCCATCGAACGCGGCACCCCGCTGGCGGAGGTGCTCCGGGCCCAGGCCCAGGACGCACGGGAGGCGTCCAAGCGCCAGCTGATGGAGACCGCCGGCCAGCGGGAGGTGCTGATGCTGATCCCGGTCGTCTTCTTCGTTCTTCCCCTGGTGATCGTGTTCGCGATCTTCCCGGGTCTCGCAGTCCTGGAGATCAGCCTGTGAACGCGCCCATCACCCCCGAAAGCCCAGGATCCCCCCGTGAACGATCGACCTGACAACCCATCATTCGCCCGGGAACGGTTCCCGGGCCTCACCCCAGGAGGCTGAGATGACCATCCACCGCACCCGACTCACCCGATCCGCCGTCGCCCCACGCACCGTCCGATCCAGGCAGGAGAGCCCGTCGATCCCGTCCCAGCCCCGACGACGTGCGTCCCTGGGGGCGCGCCTTCTTGCTCGCCTCGCCGCTGACAGGGGCGATGTCCCGGGGTGGGTGATGATCACGCTCATGACCGCGGCGATCGTGGTCGCCCTGTGGGCGATCGCATCCGAGCAGTTCGTGGCGATCTTCAACAACGCCCTGCGCCCGTTCCTCGGTGAGGAGCTCTGAGACAGCCCATGGTGGGTGCGATGGCCCCGGCGCTCCCGCTCCGGCCGCGCCCTCTGGCGGGGCTGGCGCGTCGGCTGCGCGGTGAGGACGGATCGGCCGTGGCAGAGTTCCCGCTGGTGTCCGTGCTGATCATCATGATCGCGCTCGGGGTGATCCAGGCGGCGCTGATACTCCACACTCGCAACACCCTGATCGATGCGGCTGTCCAGGGCGCGCACCATGCGGCACTGGTCGGCTCGACACCCGAGGACGGTGCTGCCCGAGCCGAGTCCCTCATCAGCGGTCGCTTCGGTGACTCGCTCGATGCCGAGGCCACAGCGACCACGGACGGGAGCGGGACCATTCGCGTCCAGGTGAGCGCCACCTTGCCCCTGGTGGGGATGATCGGGCCCTCGGCCGGTCTGCAGGTGGAAGGGCGTGCGATCGACGAGAGCACCTGGTAGTCGGATACCGCTCCACGCTCGTCACGATGGAAGGAGGGATGTCGTGCGAACTCTGTACCGCCGATGGCGGGCCGAGGACGGCAATGCGCTGGTGGAGTTCGTGGTGCTGGCCGTCGCACTGCTGCTCCCTGCCCTGTACCTGGTGCTGACCCTGGGATCCGTGCAGTCCGCTGTCTTCGCCGCCGACATCATCGCCCGGGACACTGCCCGCATCCATGCCGTCGAGCAGGAACCCGTGCGTGCCCAGCAGCGCAGCAGCGATCACGCCGAGATGGTCCTGGAGGACTTCGGTCTGTCCGCTCGCGATGCGGTGGAGGTCTCCTGCACCCACGATCCCTGTGCCACCGCCGGCGGCACCGTGACTGCCACCGTCCGGATCCCGGTGCCGATTCCCGGGCTCGGGCCGGTCCTCGGCCAGAAGGGCCCGGTGGCCGTGAGCTCCGGACACGCGGTGCAGGTGGACCAGTACCGGGCAGGCAACGGATGATCCCGCGCGGGAACGGAGCAGGCGCGCTGATGACGCGGCTGCGCAGCACCGATGGATCGATGACGATCCTCACCACCGGCGTCCTGGTGGTGATCCTGATGGTGATCGCCGTGGGCACCTCGATCACCGGGGTGCACCTGGAGCGCAACCGGCTCCAGCACGCCGCCGACGGAGCCGCCCTGGCCGCCACCCAGGCGCTGGACCCTGCCGACCTGTACGGCCACGGATCCGGGGGCGTCCCCTCCGAGGCCGATGCGCGCTCCGCCGCGATCGAGCATCTGTCCACCTACCCGATCGACTCCACCCGAACCGAGGATCTCGACATCACCGGGGTACAGGTGGACACGGATGGCACGGTGCGCATCCAGCTCTCGGCCACCACCCACCCACCGCTGGCAGGATGGTTCACCCGGGGCACGGGCATCGCCGTCCCCCTCACGGTCGAAGGGCAGGCACGCTCACGATGAACACAGGCGCAGCAGTGAGCTCCCCGCACAGCCCGCTCCGGTCAGCAGCCGACACCGTGCTGCTGGCTCCCGACAAGTTCAAGGGTTCGGCCACCGCCGCCCAGGTGGCGAAGGCTCTCGCCCGCGGCATCTCGGCCACGGCCCCCGAGGTCCGCCTGATCCACTGCCCCATCGCCGACGGCGGCGACGGCACCGTTGACGCCGCCCTCACCGCCGGGTACACCGAGCACCCCGCCACCGTCACCGGGCCCACCGGGAAGAAGCGCGCCGCCCGTTGGGCCCAGGGGTCCGACGGCACCGCCGTGGTCGAACTGGCCGAGACCGTCGGCCTCCAAGCACTCCCCGGGGGCGATCTCGCCGGCCGCACCGCCTCCACCCGCGGTCTCGGGGAACTGATCCTCGCCGCCGTCACCGCGGGCGCTCGCAGTGTGATGGTGGGCCTGGGCGGCAGCGCTTCCACCGATCTCGGGGCAGGGCTGCTGCAGGGGCTGGGGGCGCGGCTGCTCGATGCGGACGGGGTCGGCATCGGGCCAGGGCTCGACGGTCTTGCGCGCCTGGTGACCGCGGACCTGGACCCTGCCCGAGAAGCCCTGGACGGGGTGCAGCTGATCATCGCCAGCGACGTCACCAGCCCCCTTCTGGGGCCCGAGGGCGCTGCTGGCGTGTTCGGCCCGCAGAAGGGGCTCGCCGCCACCGAGATCGACGAGGCCGAGGCGATCCTCGAGCGGGCCGCCGCCGTCCTCGACCCCAGCGGTGACCTCCGGGACCGGCCCGGTGCTGGGGCGGCCGGGGGAGCGGGCTTCGCCCTGCACCTGCTCGGTGCGCTCCCGCGCTCCGGGGCCGACGCCGTGCTCGAGCTCGCCGGCTTCGACCAGCACCTCGATAGCGCCCACCTGGTGATCACCGGGGAGGGAGCGCTCGATGAGCAGACCCTCCAGGGCAAGGGCCCCGCCGAAGTGGCGCGCCGCGCCGCCGCCCGGAGCCTGCCGGTGCTCGCCGTGGCCGGCGCGGTCCGGCTGGACCCGTCCCGCCTGCGTGAGGCCCGCATCGAGCGGGCCTGGGACCTGCTCTCCCGGGCCGGCGGCAGCGCCCAGGCCATGGCCCGCACCGAGGAGCTGCTCGAGGACGTCGGCCGCAAGATCGGTGCGCACCTGAGCGAGGCCCGGCTCGGCCAGGGCCGGGAACCCTCCTGACGGCTCCCCGGCAGCACTGCCGTAGACTCCCCCCTTGTGGCAGCCATCGACTTCTCCGCAGAGATCCCGCACCTCCGTTCGACCCTGAGCTCGATCGAGCAGGTGACGGACGTCAGCGCGCTCGAGGCGAAGATCGCCGAGCTCGAGAAGGAGGCATCGGACCAGAACCTCTGGGACGACGTCGACAACGCCCAGCGCGTCACCTCCGCCCTGTCCCACGCCCAGGCCGAGCTGCGCCGCGTCACCGAGCTCGGCCAGCGCATCGACGACCTCGAGATCATGGTCGAGCTCTCCGCCGAGGAGAACGACGCCGAGGCGCTCGCCGAGGCCGAGGCGGAGTTCGCCGCCATTCGCAAGTCCCTCGACGAGCTCGAGGTGCGCACCCTGCTCTCCGGCGAGTACGACGAGCGCAACGCGGTGATCACCATCCGCGCCGGCGCCGGCGGCGTGGACGCAGCGGACTTCGCCGAGATGCTGCTGCGCATGTACCTGCGGTGGGCGGAGCGCCACGGGTACTCCACCAAGGTGATGGACACCTCCTACGCCGAGGAGGCCGGACTGAAGTCCGTGACCTTCGAGGTCAGTGCCCCCTTCGCCTACGGCACCCTCTCCGTCGAAGGCGGTACCCACCGCCTGGTGCGCATCAGCCCCTTCGACAACCAGGGCCGGCGCCAGACCTCCTTCGCCGCCGTCGAGGTGATCCCGCTGATCGAGTCCACCGACTCCATCGAGATCCCCGAGAACGAGCTGAAGATCGACGTGTTCCGCTCCTCCGGCCCCGGTGGTCAGAGCGTGAACACCACCGACTCCGCCGTGCGCATGACCCACATCCCCACCGGGATCGTGGTGTCCATGCAGGACGAGAAGTCCCAGATCCAGAACCGTGCCGCCGCGCTGCGCGTGATGCAGTCCCGCCTGCTGCTGCTGAAGAAGGAGCAGGAGGCCGCCGAGCGCAAGGAGCTCGCCGGGGACGTGAAGGCCAGCTGGGGCGACCAGATGCGCTCCTACGTGCTGAACCCGTACCAGATGGTGAAGGACCTGCGCACCGAGTACCAGGAGGGCAATCCCTCCTCCGTGTTCGACGGCGAGATCGACGAGTTCATCGACGCCGGCATCCGCTGGCGCGCCGAGCAGGGCAAGGAATCCGACGCCTGATCCCGTCGAGTCCCGCTGCGCACCGAGGTTTGACCAGGACTTGACCGTCCCGGTGACGGTGGCAACGGCGCATCTGCTCCTGGGGCGCCTACCCTGGAAGCGCTCAGCTTCCCCGACCCCGACAGGCGCTCGTGATCCGTTTCGACGACGTCACCAAGACGTACATGCGTGGACAGAACCCCGCGGTGGAGAACCTCGATATCGAGTTCGCCCGCGGGGAGTTCGTGTTCCTGGTGGGGGCCTCCGGTTCCGGCAAGTCGACCCTGATGCGCATGGTGCTCAAGGAGACCGCGCCCACCAGTGGGACCGTGCACGTGGCCGGCAAGGACCTCTCCCGCATCCCCTCGTGGCGGGTGCCGGCGCTGCGGCGCGACATCGGCATGGTGTTCCAGGACTTCCGCCTGCTGCCCTCCAAGACCGCCTACCAGAACATCGAGTTCGCCCTGGCCGTGATCGGCACCCCCCGCAAGGTGGTGCGGCGCCTGGTGCCCGAGATGCTGGAGATGGTGGGACTGGAGGACAAGGGCCGCCGCCTGCCACACGAGCTCTCCGGCGGTGAGCAGCAGCGCGTGGCCATCGCCCGGGCCTACGTCAACCGCCCCTCGATCCTGCTGGCCGACGAGCCCACAGGCAACCTCGACCCCTCCACCGCGGAGGGAATCCTGGACCTGCTGGCCGAGATCAACGATCGCGGCACCACCGTGGTGATGGCCACTCACGACCGCACCGCCGTCGACCGCATGCGCCGCCGAGTGGTGGAGATGGTCGCGGGCAGGGTGGTGCGCGACGACGCCCACGGCACCTACGAGTCCGTCGCCCCGGAGAGCGTCATCTCCGGCAACCTCCCCGACGGGGCCGAGGACCTCGACGCACAGGCCCTCGCCGATCCGGAGACGGATCACCGGGACAGCACCGATGATGCCCAGCGCTCCCCCGACGACCGTCCCGGGAGACAGGCGGGCGGATCCCACCGCGTCCCCCATGACGGCGACGACCTGCTCGACGAGCGCGATGCCCACCTGCGCGAGGAGGACGAGGCCTTCGCCGAGGACCTGCACGATCCGGAGTCCGCACGATGAGGGCGCGGTACATCCTCAGCGAGATCCTCACCGGTCTGTGGCGCAACATCTCCATGGTGATCTCGGTGGTGATCGTCACCGCGGTCTCCCTGACCTTCGTGGGCACCGGCCTGCTGATGCAGAAGCAGATCCTGGAGATGAAGAACACCCTGGTGGAGCAGTCGCAGGTGACCATCTTCATGTGCTCGCCCCACTCGACGGCGGCCTCGTGCGCCGGGGGAGCGGCCACCGATGCGCAGATCGACTCCGCGCGCGAGGCCCTCGAGGGGGACGTGCTCTCCCCGTACATCGACAGGTTCTCCGAACGCAGTCAGGACGAGGCCCTGGAGATCTACCAGGAGCAGTTCGCGGGGGAGGGGTTCGTCTCGAACTTCACGGCCGCGGACATGCCCGTCTCCTTCCACATCACGCTGAAGAACGCGGAGGACTCCGACGCGGTGGTCGAGTTCTTCCAGGGACGCGACGGCGTGGACGAGGTCACCGACCTGCTCAGCGTGTTCGCCCCGTTCATCGACGTGCTCAACCAGTCCACGATGTTCGCCCTGGGACTGGCGGTGCTGATGCTGGTCGCCGCCGCTCTGCTGGTGGCCACCACGATCCGGATGTCGGTGGCCAACCGCCGCCGCGAGATCGCGATCATGCGCCTGGTGGGAGCCTCCAACGTGTTCATCCGGGCACCGTTCTTGCTCGAGGGCGCCGCGGCCGCCCTCATCGGAGGAGTGATCGCCTCAGCGATGCTGTGGGTGGGCCTGCGGTACATCGTCGAGGGCTGGCTGGTGGAGACCCTCGGCCCCCAGCTGATCACCGTGGGAACCGCCGACCTGGTGTGGGCGGCGCCGGTGATCATCGTGCTGGGCGCGGCGCTGTCCATCGTGTCCTGTGTGGTCTCCCTGAACCGCTACCTGAAGGTGTGAGCATGACCGATCGCCTCCTGCGCCGCCCGCTGTGCGTGCTCGCCTCCGCACTGATGGTGCTGTTCCCGCTGCTGGCGGTGCCGACCACGGCGCTCGCGGAGGGGTCCAAGGACGACAAGATCGCCGAGCGCGATTCGATCGAGCAGCAGCTCGAGGACCTCCGCCTGGAGCTGGACGGGGTCAACGACGACCTCGCCGACACCTACATGGAACTGGCCGAGACCGAGCTGCTGATCCCTCAGGCCCAGGACGCTCTCGACGACGCCCGGGAGGAGCTCGCGATCGCCGAGGAGGAGGACCGCGAGGTCGGCGAACGGCTGAGCAAGGCCCAGGACGAGGAGAAGGAGCTGGAGGACGAGGTCGCCGCCGGCCAGGACGAGGTCGACCGCACCGACGACGAGCTCGCCCAGGTGGCACTGTCGGCCTACAAGGGCGCGGGGATTCCCAACCCGGCCACCGTCTTCGTGGGCGGCAGCCCCCAGGACACGGTGGATCGCACCATGAACTACCGCCTCACCATGGCGTCCCAGGGGTCGCGCCTGGACACCCTGCGCACCGACCAGGCCGTGAGCGAGAACTCCGCCGACCGCCTCACCGCCGTGCGCGAGGAGATCGACGACCTCAAGGCCGAGGCCGAGGAGACCCTCGAGCGGAAGACCCAGGCCGAGCAGGACGCCGAGGACGCCAAGCAGGAGCTCGACGACCTGTATGCGCAGCAGACGCAGCAGCGCGACGACCTCGAGGACAAGAAGAAGCAGTACGAGGACGACGAGCAGAACCTGGAGTCGCGCAGCTCCTCCCTCGACGACGAGATCGCCGAGCTGGCCCGCAAGGAGCGCGAGCGGGAGGAGAGCAGCGGCAGCGGCGGGGCGCAGCCCGCAGTCACGCCCTCGGGCAGCGGATGGACCCGCCCCGTCGGTGAGCGCCTGAACTCCAACTTCGGCTGGCGCGTGCATCCGATCTACCGCACCCGCCGCCTCCACGCCGGGGTGGACTTCCCCTCCGCCTGCGGCGTCCCGGTGGGCGCCACCCAGTCCGGCCGCGTCATCCAGCGCACCTACAACCGCGGCGCCGGCAACAAGATCGTGCTCAGCCACGGCATCCACAACGGCAAGCTGATCACCAGCTCCTACCACCACCTGCAAGGCTTCGCACTTCCGGTGGGGGCGAGCGTCTCAGCCGGGCAGACCGTGGGCTACGTGGGCACCACCGGAAGCTCCACCGGCTGCCACCTCCACTTCGAGATCCACGAGGACGGCAACGCCGTCAACCCCGCGAAGTACATCTGAACCAGGACGCGCCGCCCGGGAGCGGTTTTGAGGCCGGCGCCCGGTGCCGTGCCCTCGCGCCCTGCGCATAATCGCTCGCACACGACCAGGAGCGGCGCGTAGGCTGGGACGCTGGCGCGGGGACCGCGTCGGCTCCGGTGAGGCCGAACGGTGGCGCTGGTGGATCACGAGGTGAGGAGGGACCATGGCCACGAAGGCCGAGAAGAAGGCGACCAAGGCCGCGAAGAGGCAGGGCGCTGCGGACGGACCCGTCAAGAAGCTCATCGCCTCCAACAAGAAGGCCCGTCACGACTACCACATCGATGACACCTGGGAGGCCGGCATCGTGCTGACCGGCACCGAGGTGAAGTCCCTCCGTGACCGCGGTGCCTCCCTCGTCGACGGCTACTGCTATCTCGATGGCGGCGAGGTGTGGATGGATGCCGTGCACATCGCCCCGTACGTGAAGGGCACCTGGACCAACCATGCCGCCCGCCGCAAGCGCAAGCTGCTGCTGCACAAGCACGAGATCGCCAAGCTCGCCGGGAAGACCCGTGAGAAGGGCTACACCCTGGTCCCGCTGGAGATGTACTTCCTCGGATCCCACGCGAAGGTGGTGATCGCCCTGGCCCGCGGCAAGAAGGAGTGGGACAAGCGGCACACCTTGCGCGAACAGCAGGATCTGCGTGAGGCCCAGCGCGCGATGCGCCGGCGAGAACTCGTCTGACCACACAGTTTTACTATCGCTTGAGCTGATGTTGGGTTCCCTTATACAGTTGGCGTGCGCCGGACCAGGCACACCGACGGAGCTGCGAGGAGCAGCTCGACCACGAAGGGGTACCGATGAGGGAATCGCGCACGACCAGGGCGGGCCGCACGGCTCGAGCGCTCATGACCGGAGTGGCGGCCGCCGTGCTGGCACTCGGCATGGTCGGATGCAGCAACGATGCAGAACCGGTCGATCAGCCGACAGCGGGCGAGGAGGCGACCGGGGGCGACCAGGGCCCGGCATCATCGGACGGCGGAGGCACCGCCACCGACTCCGATGAGGCCACCGACGACCAGTCGGAGGTCGGAGCGAGCGACGGGGGAGGGGCGGATGCCCCGGAGGCCCGGGGCAGTGCAGGCAGGCCGCCGGCCGTGCTCTACATCGTCGACGGGGTGGAGGAGGCCGTGGACACCTCGCAGACCCCGTGGACGCTCACCGGTGACGGCTTGGCAGGCGTGCTTGCCGGGCACGAGGTGATCAGCGACCGTACCGCCCCCTCCTGCGACGGCGAGCTCGCCTACACCGATAGGTCCTCCGTGAACTGCACGGCATCCTTCGACATGGAGGGCCTCGACGGGGAGCAGGAGCTGACCGTGATGGCGGTACGCGCGCCGGTGGGGTTCGACCCGGCCGGTTCCCCGGCACTGCTGGTGAGCATCGGTGCCCCGCCATCGGCGCAGGCACTGGAGACCTTCACCGATCAGGACAACCATCTCGTCGGAGTGGGGCAGGGCTCCATGTTCGGCACGGATGAGCTGAGTGCCGCGGAGCTCGGCGAGGCTGTCCAGGCCACTGCGAACAGCGATGCCGGGTACGCCCCCCTCGACTCCCCGATCGCGGTGACCGAGTGCGAGGGTGCGCTCCCGGCCGGCTCCCCGGATCCCGTCGGGTGCGACGTCGTCTGGGAGCACTCGACCGACGCCGGCTTCGATGCCGAGGCGATGGCTGTGTGGTTCGTGGACTCCGACCCCGGGCTGCTGGTGGCCCTGGAGATCGGCGACCAGTCCACCGAGGGCGAATCGGGCTGATCCGCCCGTCCGCAGGCCCACCGGACCCGGTATTCCCCGGATCCCGGTGGGCCTGCCCACGTAGAAAAGACCTTGGGCGAACGCGCGCCACCGGCTACACTGGTATGACCGTGGACGAGGGTCCACCAGCCGTACGGCTGAGGATTCCTCTGATTGACAAGTGAACATCGAGTGCACCGGCAGCCCATCAGCTGCCGCTCCATGCCACTGCTCCACGCTCGGGGACGATCGGTTTCGACGGTAGTTGTCCAGCGAGGGGAAGCGGGCCGAGAATCCAGAGTCAACTCGTTAATGTCCTCTGGAAACCAATAAGTGCCGAACCCAAGCGCACTGACTTCGCTCTCGCTGCCTGATCAGCGACAGCAGTCTGGAACCCCGGGCGTGCTCCTGACCCGGATCGTTCCATCATCAAAGGAGCCACTGCTTCCGTCCCTCGTCATCGGGGCCGGGTGAACACCTCAGAGTGACTGAGTCCGTCGACGACGTGTCCGTGCGAGCGTCGGGACTGAGAAAGCGCCTTTCACGGACTGCGCCCGGAGAAGCCCTGGCTTCGCACTATCGGACGCGGGTTCGATTCCCGCCGTCTCCACTCGATGAGAAGTACCAGAAGGCCCTCTCCCCTGCGCTGATGCGCGGGGGAGGGGGCCTTCTGCATGCGTCGTCATCACGCGGTGAGCATTTCTCGCACGCGCCTGGCTGCACCCGGCGCCGGCGCTCCCGCCCCATCGGTACCATCTCCGGTATGGACATGACGCGTGTGCGGGATCGGTTCTGATGGCCGGGGTCCATTCGCACGGCCACACCCACGGTCACGCCCACAGCAGCGCCCGCACCGCCCGTGGGCGCCTGGCCTTCGCCTTCGGGATCACCCTGGTGATCGTGCTCGTCCAGGCCGTGGGCAGCGTGATCACCGGCTCCCTGGCACTGCTGACGGACACCGTCCACGCCCTCGCGGACGCCTCGGGACTCGCCGTGGCGCTGATCGCCGCCACCATGATGCTGCGTCCGCCCAGCAGCGCGCGCACGTGGGGCTTCGCGCGCATCGAGGTCATCGCCGCCCTCGGGCAGGCGGTGCTGCTGCTGGTGGTGGGGCTGTACACGGCGGTCGAAGGGCTCTCGCGGCTCGCCGCGCCGCCGGAGGTGCCCTCCCGGGAGCTGCTGATCTTCGGCGTCGTCGGCCTGGCGGCCAACATCGTCTCCATCCTGATCCTCTCGGGCAGCGGATCGGCCAACCTGAACCTGCGGGCCGCCACCCTCGAGGTGGTCAACGACGCCCTGGGGTCCCTGGGCGTCATCGTGGCAGCCGTGGTCATCGCCACCACGGGGTTCCAGCGGGCCGATGCACTGGCGGGACTGTTCATCGCCGCCCTGATCGTCCCCCGGGCGTTCCGGATCCTCCACGAGACCCTGCGGATCCTCATGGAGTACACCCCGCGCGGTGTCGATCTGGACGAGGTCCGCGAGCACATCCTGGCGCTGGACCACGTGGTAGACCTGCACGACCTGCACGCCTCCGCAATCGGCAGCGACCTGCCGGTGATCTCGGCGCACGTGGTGATCGCGGACGGCTGCTTCGAATCCGGTCATGCCCCGCAGATCCTCGCCGACGTGCAGTCCTGCCTGCGCAGCCACTTCCCGATCGCGTTCGAGCACTCGACGATCCAGTTGGAGACGGAGGAGATCCGCCGCCAGGAGGCCTGGGCCGCCCTGCACGAGTGACCACAGCCAGCCCATGGCGCGCGCACATCGGGCCGCCAGGGCGCGGACAGCGCCGACTGTCGGCTCAGCCGTCGATCAGTGCCCCGTACCCCAGCTCCACCAGGTGCGCCCTGCTCATCGCCAGCGACTCGAAGATGTCGCGCCCGTAGGTGAGGTCCTGCTCCACCAGCAGGTGCTCCGCACCGGAGGCGATGCCCTGCTCGATCACCGGTGCCCAGTCCAGGGTTCCCTGTCCCACCTCGGCGAACTGCACGATGGAGCCCTGCCAGTAGGTGGGGAAGGCGGTGGTGTCCCCTGCATCCATCGCCGCCAGCACCTCGGCCGGGGGAAGGGTGATCCGGTAGTCCTTCAGATGCACCATGTCCAGCACGCCGTCGAACTGCTGCAGGGTGCGCTCCGGGTCGCGGCCGCCGCGCTGCACCCAGTGGCAGTCGATCTCGAAGCGCAGGCTCGGGGCCTTCTCGCGCAGGTGCTCCAGCAGCGTGCGCCCGTCGATCCGGGCGAACTCCACGTGGTGGTTGTGGTAGCTCAGCGAGATGCCCGCCTCCTGCATCCGGGCCGCGTACTGCTCGGTCTCATCGCAGAACGCGAAGAACGCCTCCGGGGAGCGCATGGCCTCCATCGGCATCATGCCGATCCGGATCATGGAGGTGCCGAGCGTCTGCGCCTCCTTCACCAGCAGATCGAAGTGCTCGGCCAGAGTCTGGTCCTGGGAGGAGGGCGGCGCGGTGGTCTTCGCGGAGATCGCGGCGTACTCGATGCCCAGTTCCGTGCGAGCCCGCTCCATGTCGGCCACGTTCTGCGCGGTCATCGGGATCTGGGAGACCTCCACGACGCTGTAGCCGGTCTCGCGCACCCGCTCCAGGACCGGCAGCACCCCCTGCTCGGCGATGTGGTCCCTCAGCATCATCAGCTGGATTCCGATGCGCGCCATGGCACTCTCCTCGAGGCAGTAGGGTGCGCACCAGCCTATCCAGCGCGACCCGTCCCGCTGCGGCAGGTTGCCGCCCGTTGTCGTGACGGGGGCACGGCACCGGGCAGGATCGGCGCCCAGCCGAGCGGGGCCGGCCACCACCCGCGGCTCAGCCGAAGCAGAGCCCGTGCCCGCGCTGGCAGCGGTTGCCGTCGCGCGCAGCGGTGGCTGACCGGGGCTCAGCTCGCCTGCACCCGGTCCCGAGCGCGCACGAACGCCTGCACGCAGGCCTCGATGTCCTCCTCGGTGTGCGCGGCGGAGAGCTGCACGCGGATGCGAGCCCTTCCGCGCGGCACCACCGGGTAGGAGAACGCGGTGACGTACACGCCCTCCTCGAGCATCGCATCGGCGATCCGACCGGCCAGCGCGGCGTCCCCGAACATCACCGGGACGATCGCGTGCTCGCCGTCCAGCAGCTCGAAGCCCTCCTCGCCCATGCGTCGGCGGAACCGGGCTGCATTGTCGAACAGCGTGCCGCGCAGCTCGTGCGAGGCGGCCACCAGCTCGAGGGCCTTGATCGAGGCGGCCACGATCGCCGGTGCCAGGGAGTTGGAGAACAGGTAGGGACGGCCCTTCTGCCGCAGCATGGCGATGATCTCGGCGCGACCGGAGACATAGCCGCCGCTCGCGCCGCCCAGCGCCTTGCCGAAGGTACCGGTGTAGATGTCCACCCGATCCGAGACCCCGAAGTGCTCCGGTGTGCCGGCCCCGGTGGCGCCCATGAAGCCCACCGCATGGGAGTCGTCCACCATCACCAGCGCGCCGAACTCCTCGGCGAGGTCGCAGATCTCCTCCAGCGGTGCCAGGTACCCGTCCATGGAGAACACCCCGTCGGTGACGATCACGGTGCGGCGAGCGCCCTTGCCGTCGTGCAGCTGCGCGGCTGCCTCCAGCTGGGTGCGCAGATCCGCCATGTCGGCGTTGCGGTAGCGGAAGCGCGCCGCCTTGGAAAGGCGGATGCCGTCGATCAAGGAGGCGTGGTTCAGCTCGTCGGAGATGATGGCGTCCTCCTTGCCGAACAGGGGCTCGAACACGGCCCCGTTGGCGTCGAAGCAGGAGGAGAACAGGATGGTGGCCTCGGTCCCCAGGAACTCGCTCATGGCGTCCTCGAGCCGGAGGTGCAGGTCCTGGGTGCCGCAGATGAAGCGCACCGAGGCCATGCCGAAACCTCGCTCATCGAGGGCATCGTGGGCGGCGGCGACCAGGTCGGGGTGATCGGCCAGGCCCAGGTAGTTGTTGGCGCAGAAGTTCAGCACCTCAGAGCCGTCACGGCCGATGGGGCCCGCGGTGATGCGGCCCGACTGAGCGGTGGTGATCACCCGCTCGTGCTTGAAGGTCCCGGCCTCCTCGATCTGTGCGAGCTCGGCGGTCAGCTGATCCTTGAGGTCCGTGTACACGGGGTTCCTTCCTGCGGGTGGGGGTGAGTGGTCAATCGATGCTCTCCCAGTCCAGCAGCACCTTGCCGCCGCTGCCGGAGCGGGCGATCTCGTAGCCCTCCTCGAACCGGGAGGCGGGCAGCACGTCGGTGACGGTGCGGGTGACCAGTTCTCGCAGCTTCTGCGAACTGGTGAGCATCGCGGCCATCGCGTTCCAGGTCTCGAACATCTCGCGGCCGTAGATGCCCTGCAGGGTGAGCATGCGCGTGACCACGACCGTCCAGTCGATCTCGAACTGCCTGGGCGGGAGCCCCAGCAGCGCTATCTTGCCGCCGTGGTTCATGTTCTCGATCATCTCCTGCAGGGCGGAGGCCTGCCCGGAGATCTCCAGACCCACGTCGAAGCCCTCTCGCATGCCCAGCTCCTGCTGGGCCTCGCGCACACGGGTGGTGGAGACGTCCACCGTGACGTCCGCCCCGCTCTCGACGGCCATCTGCAGCCGGTGCGGCGCCACGTCGGTGGCGGTGATGTAGCGGGCACCGGCATGGCGCGCCACGGCCACGCACATCTGGCCGATCGGGCCCGCGCCCGTGACCAGGACGTCCTCACCCACCACGGGGAACTTCACGGTGGTGTGCACGGCATTGCCCAGCGGATCGAACAGCGCGCCCAGCTCGGGGGAGATCAGCTCGGTGCCACCGCCCGACTCGTGCACCCACACGTTCAGGTGCGGGATCACCACGTACTCGGCGAAGGCGCCGTCCCTCTGCACGCCCACGGAGCGGGTGCGGATGCACATCTGCCGGCGTCCGGCCCGACAGTTGCGGCAGGTCCCGCACACCACGTGCCCCTCACCGGAGACGCGGTCGCCGATGCGCACATCGGGAACCTGGTCGCCCACCTCGACCACCTCGCCGTAGAACTCGTGGCCGGGGGTGAACGGGACGGTGTCGCACATGGCCTGGGCGGAGGCGTCCCAGGCCAGGATGTGCAGGTCGGTCCCGCAGATCCCGGCGCGCATCACCCGGATCTTCACGTCCCAAGGGCCGCACTTCGGCTCCGGCACCTCGGTGAGCATCAGGCCTGGCCCGGGCTCGGTCTTGCGCAGCGCACGCATCGCAGCGGTCGTCTCCTCGGTCACACCACGGGCCCGGCCAGGACAGCCGGCAGCCCGTGTCCGATCAGTGACCTTCATCCTAGTGCGGGCGCACCGCCTGCTCCTTCGGTACGGGCCGTAGAGTTGGCCCGTCATGACCGAGAACGCCCCCGCCGACCGCCCCAGGACTGACCTGCGGATCACCTACCCCACGGACCTGCCCGTCTCCCAGCGCCGCGAGGACATCCAGGCGGCCATCCGCGAGAACCAGGTGGTGGTGATCGCCGGCGAGACCGGATCCGGCAAGACCACCCAGATCCCCAAGATGCTGCTCGAGCTGGGGTACGGGGCCAAGGGCCGCCTGATCGGCCACACGCAGCCGCGACGCATCGCCGCCCGCTCGGTGGCGCAGCGGATCGCCGCGGAGCTGGGGGAGAAGCTGGGCGAGGGCACCGTCGGTTACCAGGTGCGGTTCACCAAGGAGACCAGCCGCGGGGCCCGCCTCAAGCTGATGACCGACGGCATCCTGCTGGCGGAGATCGGCCGGGACCGGCTGCTGAAGCGCTACGACGCGATCATCATCGACGAGGCCCACGAGCGCTCCCTCACCATCGACGTGATCCTGGGCTACCTGCGGCAGATCCTGCCCGAGCGACCCGATCTCAAGGTCATCATCACCTCCGCCACCATCGACCCCGAGCGCTTCGCGGCCCACTTCTCTTGCCGCCTCCCCTCCGGCGACCAGGAGCCGGCGCCGATCCTCGAGGTCTCCGGCCGCACCTACCCCGTGGAGATCCGCTATCGCCCCCTGGTGCTCGAGCCCGACCTCGAGGGGGACGCGGGCGAGGACGACGACCTGGACGACATCCACTCCGTCGAGCGTGACCTCACCCAGGCCATCACCGACGCTGTGGACGAACTGGCTGCTGAGGGCCCCGGCGACATGCTGGTGTTCCTGCCCGGTGAGCGGGAGATCCGGGAGATCGCCGATGCCCTCAGCTCCCACCTGGGGCGCGGCACCCGGGGCCGGGCCGCCCTGCCGGTGGAGGTGCTGCCCCTGTTCGGCCGGCTCTCCGCCGCCGACCAGCAGAAGATCTTCACCCCGCCCCCCGCCGGCACCTTCCGCCGCATCATCCTGTCCACGAACGTCGCCGAGACCTCCCTGACCGTCCCGGGCATCACGTACGTGATCGACTCGGGCCTGGCCCGGATCTCGAGGTACTCCCAGCGCACCAAGGTGCAGCGCCTGCCGATCGAGGCGATCTCCCAGGCCAGCGCGAACCAGCGCTCGGGACGCTCCGGCCGTACCGCCCCCGGCATCGCCATCCGCCTGTACTCCCAGGAGGACTACGAGGCCCGGCCCGAGTACACCGAGCCGGAGATCCTGCGCACCTCTCTGGCCTCCGTGGTGCTGTTGATGACCTCGCTGGGCCTGGGCGACGTGGAGTCCTTCCCCTTCGTCGAGCCCCCCGCCACGCGCGCCATCACCGACGGTGTGCGTCTGCTGGAGGAGCTGGGTGCCATCGAGGACGCCCCTGGTCAGCCCGGCGGGCGCCGACTGACGAAGGTGGGCCGCACCCTGGCCCGCTTCCCCCTGGATCCCCGCATGGCGCGCATGCTGATCGAGGCGCACCGCCTCGGGGCGCTGCGGGAGGTGCTGATCATCGTGGCGGCCCTGGAGATCCAGGATCCCCGCGAGCGGCCCCTGGGCCAGGAGCAGCAGGCCAAGGAGAAGCACCGCCGCTTCGAGGACGAGACCAGCGACTTCCTGGCCTATCTGAAGCTGTGGGAGCACCTGCAGCAGCGCCGCGATGCGCTGTCCGGCTCCGCCTTCCGCCGCGAGGTGCGCTCGGAGTTCCTGCACTACCTGCGGATCCGTGAATGGTGGGACCTGCACTCCCAGCTGCGGGACATGGCCAAGGACGTGGGGCTCTCCCGCAACGACACCCCCGCAAGCCCTCAGGCCATCCACCAGGCGCTGCTGGCGGGCCTGCTCAGCCATGTAGGCCTGTACGAGGAGCGCTCCCGCGAGTACACCGGGGCCCGCGGCGCCCGCTTCGCGATCTGGCCCGGCTCGGCCCTGGCCAAGAAGCGCCCCGACTACGTGATGGTCGCCGAGCTGGTGGAGACCTCCCGGCTGTGGGGCCGCACCGCCGCGCGCATCGACCCCGCCTGGGCCGAGGAGGTGGGCGCCCACGTGGTGCGGCGCTCACATTCCGCACCGCACTGGTCCTCCAAGCAGGCCGGCGCGATGGCCCACGAGAAGGTCACCCTGTACGGGGTTCCCATCGTGGCCGACCGCGTGGTGGGCTACGGACGCATCGACCCCGAGGCCGCTCGCGACATCTTCATCCAGCACGCCCTGATCGAGGGGGACTGGCGCACCCGCCACCACTTCTTCCGCGACAACCGTGCCCTCATCGCCCGACTCGAGGAACTGGAGGCCAAGACCCGTCGGCGCGACCTGCTGGTCTCCGACGAGCAGCTGTTCCGCTTCTACGACGAGCGGATCCCCGCCGAGGTGGTCTCCGGCGCCCACTTCGACTCCTGGTGGAAGAAGCAACGGCACGAGACGCCGGACCTGCTCACCCTCACCGAGGACGACCTGCTGGACCCGGACGCCGACGTCGCCCACCTGGCACGGGACTACCCGGACACCTGGGTGCAGGGCGACATCACCCTGCCGCTGAGCTACTCGTTCGGCGAGGTGGGGGCCAAGGGGGCCGATGGCGTGACCGCCACCGTGCCGCTGGCCGTGCTGAACCGTCTCGAGCCGCGCGGCTTCGACTGGTTGGTGCCCGGCATGCGCCACGAGCTGATCACCGAGCTGATCCGCTCCCTGCCCAAACCGATCCGCCGCCACCTGGTGCCGGCCCCCGAGCGGGCCAAAGCCGTGGCCGCAACCCTCCACGACGACGACCCCGATGCGGGCGAGCCCTTCGTGGAGGCCGTGGCCGATGAGCTGGTGGCCCTGCCCGGGGTGCCCCAGGACCTCCCCCTGTATGGGGCCGAGTTCGACCTGGCGAAGCTGCCCGCCCACCTGCGCATGCACTTCCGGGTGGTGGACGCCAAGGGCCGCCAGATCGGCAGCGGCGACTCCCTGGCCGATCTCAAGGCCCGCCTCAAACAGCGCATGGAGGCCTCGGTCTCCTCCCGCGGTGACGACCTGGACCGCACCGACCTGCGCAGCTTCCCCGAGGACGGGGTGCCGCGCGTCCACGAGTCCACCGTGGGCGGGCTGAAGGTCACCGGCTACCCCGCACTGGTGGCCCGTCGCGACAAGGACGGCACCGTCACCCGCATCGACCTGGCCGTCCTCGCCACCGAGGACGAGCAGTCCCTGGCTCACCGCGCCGGTCTGATCGCCCTGATCGACCGGGAGGTGGGGACGGACCTGTCCGGGGTGCTGAACTCCCTTCCCAACCCCACCAAGCTGGCCGTGGCCGGTTCGGACTACCCCTCCACCGCGGCCCTGCTGGCCGATGCTTCCCGCGCCGCCACCGCCCACCTGGTGGGGGAGGGCACCGCGCGCACCCGTGCCGAGTACGACGCACTGCAGGAGCAGGTGCGCGCACGCCACGACGTGCTCGCCGCCCAGGCCGTCAAGGACGCCGCCGGTGCGCTCGCCGTCCACGGCCGGCTGCAGAAGGAGGTCTCCCGCGCCTCCTCGCTGGCGATCCTGAACACACTCACCGCGATCCGCGAGCACGCCGCCTCCCTGCTGGGCGACGGCTTCATCTCCCGCACGGGACTGGACCACCTGGGGGACCTGCGCCGGTATCTCGAGACCGATCTGGTTCGCCTGGACAAGCTGCAGCAGAATCCCCGTCGTGATGACCAGCTCGCCTGGCAGATCGACGACATCACCCGGTACTGGGAGGGAGTCCGGGCGAAGCTCTCCGCCCGTCGCCTGGCCGAACCGGACGCCGGTGAGATCCCCTGGATGCTCGAGGAGCTCCGCGTGAGCCTGTTCGCCCAGACCCTGGGCACGAAGTACACCGTCTCGGACAAGCGGATCCGCAAGGCCATCGCAGAACTGGGGTGAGCGCCCCAGCCAGATGGTGCCCACCGCTCAGGCGATCTGGGTGCGCCACGCGCACGACGTGGCACCGTTCGTCGGCTGAATGACTACGGTCCGGCGGGCCGACGGATACTCTGTGTCCCATGTCACCGATGCCCTCCGTGAGCTACTCCATCACCATCCGTCTCGAGTTCGCGGCACGCTCCGCCGCCGTCAGCGACATCACCGGCAGCATCGAGCGCCACGGGGGCTCGGTCACCGCCCTGGACGTCTCCGCCTCCGGGCCGGAGCGGATGCGGGCCGACATCACCGTCCTCACCGGCGGCCACGATCACGCGATGGAGATCGTCGAGGAGCTGCGCGTGCTGGACGGCGTGGAGCTGGGCAAGGTCTCCGACCGCACCTTCCTGGCCCACCTGGGCGGCAAGCTCACCGTCGAGTCGAAGGTTCCGATCCGCCACCGTGACGATCTCTCCATGGTCTACACCCCGGGCGTGGCCCGGGTGGTCAAGGCCATCGCGGAGAACCCCGAGGACGCCCGCCGCCTGACCATCAAGCGCAACACCGTCGCGGTGGTCTCCGACGGCTCCGCCATCCTGGGCCTGGGGGACCTGGGGCCGCTGGCGGCCATGCCGGTGATGGAGGGCAAGGCGGCCCTGTTCAAGCGCTTCGCCAACATCGACGCCTTCCCGATATGCCTGGACGCCCACTCGGTCGACGACATCGTCGCCCATGTCAAGGCGATCGCCCCCGTGTTCGCCGGCATCAACCTCGAGGACATCTCCGCCCCCCGCTGCTTCGAGATCGAGGACCGCCTCCGGGCTGAGCTGGACATCCCCGTGTTCCATGACGACCAGCACGGCACCGCCATCGTCGTGGTGGCCGCGCTGCGCAACGCCCTGCGGGTGGTCGACAAGAAGATCGAGACCGCCCGCATCGTGCTGTCCGGCGCAGGCGCGGCCGGCACCGCGATCCTCAGCCTGCTGCGCGCCGCCGGGGCGCGGGACGTCGTGGTCACCGACGTCGACGGCGTCGTCCACGAGGGCCGCGAGCAGCTCGCCGGTCGCCTGCCGTGGATCGCCGAGGTCACAAATCCGCGCGGCATCACCGGCACCCTGCGCGACGCCGTCGCCGGGGCCGACGTGTTCATCGGCGTCAGTGCCGGCAACATCCTCACCGCCGAGGACGTGGCCACCATGGCAGATCGCTCCGTGGTGTTCGCGATGGCCAATCCCACCCCGGAGATCGATCCCTCCGAGGCCGCCAAGCACGCGGAGGTCGTGGCCACCGGACGCAGCGACTTCTCCAACCAGATCAACAACGTGCTGGCCTTCCCCGGCGTTTTCCGCGGCCTGCTCGATGCTCGTGCCACCCGGGTCACCGACCGCATGCTGCTGGCCGCGGCGAAGGCCCTGGCCGACGTGGTCACGCCCGAGGAGCTCAACCCCACCTACATCGTGCCCAGCGTGTTCCACGAAGGTGTCACCAAGGCCGTGGCCAGTGCCGTGGAGCAGGTGGCACGGGAGGACGCCGGCACGGTGGACACCATCACCGGCGCCATCCAGGCCGTGTACGCCGACGAGATCAGCCTGGAGGGCTGAGCACGCCCGGCGTCGGCGCTTCCACCCCGGCACCACGGCCGCCGGCCCGATGGCGGCTTGCCCCGGTCGTCCTGCGGCTCAGCGCTGGGCCAGCGGCGCGGGCTCGAGCTCGTCGATCGTCTCCAGCAGTCGCCGGCGGCGCTGGCGTTCGCCGATCCACAGCCCCAGGCCCAGGGCGATGCCGACCATGTCGGCGATCAGATCGCCCGCCGTCCCCGCACGTTCGGGGAGAGCCACGAGCTGCACGAGCTCGGACAGGACGGCATGCACCAGGGCCGCTATCACCACCCATCCCATCGGGAACCGCTTCACCGGTGCCAGCACGCGCCCGGCCGCCCACACGGTCAGGGCGAACACCAGCACGTGGGCCACCTTGTCGAGGCCCGGCACTGCGAGCCCCGGGATGCTCGAGGGGACGGTCGGCAGGTAGAAGCCGATGTTGAGCAGCAGAGCGAGGCCCAGCAGGCCCAGCCTCCACGGCACCGAGCCCCCGGCGCGGCGGATCTCGGTGGGCGTGCGGGCGATCAGGTCCGAGGCGATGCTCATGGCGGGCATGGTGGCACGGATCCCCCCGTGCCTCAGGGAGGCAGGGCCGCTAGGCTCGGGGCATTCGCGCAACGACCGAGGGAGTCGCCATGACCATCCGCACCACTGCTGCCCGTACCATCGCCGTCGGCTCTGCCCTTGGGGCTCGCATGACCTCGGACCCCTCGCACACCGATCCGTACCGGGAGGACCCGGGCGCCTCGCCCACCTCCACCGCGGTGCTGGACAGGCAGGTGCAGGAGAAGGAGCAGACCACCGACGACGGTGACCACGACCGCTTCGCCCACTACGTGCGCAAGGACAAGGTCACCCAGGCCGCCCTGGACGGCTCGCCCGTGATCGCTCTGTGCGGGAAGGTGTGGGTGCCGGGCCGTGACCCGAAGAAGTACCCGGTCTGCCCGGCGTGCAAGGAGATCTACGACGGCATCCGCGGCCCGCAGGACGGCGACGGCGAGGGTGGCAAGGGCTCCGGCCGCGGAGGGTTCCGGGGCTTCTTCGGCGGGCGCCGCTGACAGCGCGTCCCTCGATCGACCCTCGGGGACCGGCCGGCCAGATCGGTCGATCGGGGACTGCCGGCGGGTCGATCGGGGACTGCTGGGTGGTCGATCTCCTCACAGCGACACGGCGCCGGTTCGTCGGTGCGCGGCGGTACGGTGGGGCACGCTGTGACTGCGCTGAACCATCCCCCCTCCAGTGACCCGCGCCGCCCCTCCGAGGCGGCAGCCCGGTCGCTCCCGCCTGCCTACCCCGAACGCGCCGCCTGGGGCACCGCCCCCAAGCTGCGAGCCTGGCAGCAGGCCGCGCTGGACCAGTACCGCGAGGCCCAGCCGAAGGACTTCCTGGCCGTGGCGACCCCGGGTGCAGGCAAGACCACCTTCGCGCTGCAGGTCGCGGCCCGGCTGCTCGCGGCCGGCACGGTGCGTCGGGTGACCGTGGTGGCCCCCACCGAGCACCTCAAGGCGCAGTGGGCCGATTCCGCCGCCCGCGTGGGCATCTCCCTGGATCCGAACTTCACCAACGCCCAGGGCCGCCATGGCGCCCAGTACCAGGGCGTGGCCATCACCTACGCACAGGTGGGAATGAACCCGGGACTGCACCGCGCCCGCACCGAGGCCGATCGCACCTTGGTGATCCTGGACGAGATCCACCACGCCGGCGACGCCCTCACCTGGGGCGACGGTGTGCGTGAGGCCTTCGACCCCGCCACCCGGCGGCTCGCGCTGACCGGTACCCCGTTCCGCTCCGACGACTCCCAGATCCCCTTCGTCACCTACGAGGAGGACGGCGAGGGCTTCCTGCGCTCCAAGGCCGACTACACCTACGGCTACCGCGACGCCCTGCAGGACCACGTGGTGCGCCCGGTGCTGTTCATGACCTACTCCGGGCGGATGCACTGGCGCACCAAGACCGGCGACGAGGTCTCCGCGCAGCTCGGCGCCCTGGAGAGCAAGGACATCACCCAGCAGGCCTGGCGCACCGCCCTGGACCCCAAGGGCGAGTGGATCCAGGCCGTGCTCTCGGCCGCGGACCGTCGCCTCACCGAGGTGCGCCGCCACGTGCCCGACGCCGGGGGACTGGTGATCGCCACCGATCAGAAGTCCGCCCGCGCCTACGCCGCCACCCTCGCCGACCTCACCGGCGAGCAGCCCACCGTGGTGCTCTCCGACGATGCCGGCGCCGGCAAGCGCATCGAGGCGTTCTCCGATTCCGAGGACCGCTGGATGGTGGCGGTGCGCATGGTCTCCGAGGGCGTGGACGTGCCCCGCCTGGCGGTCGGCGTGTACGCGACCTCCACCGCCACCCCCATGTTCTTCGCGCAGGCCGTGGGCCGCTTCGTGCGCTCCCGCACCCGTGGGGAGACCGCCAGCGTGTTCATCCCCTCGGTGCCGATCCTGATGGCGCACGCAGCCGCGATGGAGGCCGAGCGGGACCATGTGCTGGACCGCAGGCCCGATGCCGGCGATGCGCTCACGGGGCTGGACGAGGCCCTCATCGAGGAGGCCAACCGCTCCGAGCGGGCCTCCGAGCAGCTGGAGATGCGCTTCGAGGCCCTCGAGTCCGAGGCGTCCTTCGACCGGGTGCTGTTCGACGGCGGCGAGTACGGCGCCGGGGGAGTGGTGGGCAGCGAGGACGAACAGGAGTTCCTGGGGATCCCCGGCCTGCTGGACACCGAGCAGATGCGCACCGTGCTGCAGCAGCACCAGGCCCAGCAGCAGTCCCGTCGTCAGAACGGCGCCTCCCGCGCCCCGCAGCCCGGCGTGGTGGACCACCGCCGTCTCATGGACCTGCGCAAGGAGCTCAGCTCCCTGGTCTCGGCGTGGTCGCGCAAGTCCGGCACCCCGCACGGCTCGGTGCACACCAGCCTGCGCAACCGCTGCGGCGGCCCCGCCGTTCCCCAGGCCAGCGCCGATCAGCTGCAGGAGCGGATCGACACCGTGCGCGGCTGGTTCGTGGGAAGGCGCTGAGGGGTACGGCGAACACTGCCCGGAAGCACGTGGCGCTGGTGGTCAGTCTCTCGACGAGGTCGCGGGCTTGTCGGCACACCGCGAAGCTCTCTGGCCAGGCCCACTGTTGTCGAGGTCGGCGTGGTAGCCGGTCTCGTTGTTCGCTTGAGTAGGTGAGTGCCTAGAGGCATCAGCGGAGCGCCCGGCCCGCAGAATCGGGCCAAGTGCGGGAAGGAGCAGAGTGGTGAGCCGCGGCCCGGCGATTGACGGAAAGCGTCGCTCATGCGACGATTTCTGCATGGAGTTGACCGTCGCAGACGCAGCGCAGATTGCCGGCGTGAGCCTGCGAACGGTGCAGCGGGCGCTGGGGGATGGAAGGCTTGGTATGGCCCGGGTGCTCGGGCGACAGGTCACGACGGACGACCTAGCCGTGCAGGCGTGGGTCCGGACGACATCACGTGGACGGAAGTGGTCCAGCAGGACACTCGAGGCAGCCATTGATCTGCTGTCCGGCGGGCAAGGCGATTCGGTCTCATCATCTGAGCGATCAAGACTGCGGGCGGCACTGCGCGAAATGACCGCCCGGCAGATCGCCTCCTCGTCGTGGATCGGCACATGGTCGAGGTATCGAACCCTCGGCGAGGTGGATGCTCACCTGATCGGCCCCAGCATTGCAGATCTATCCGCCCTGGGGATCGTGGCGGGTGAGTCGTGGATGCGGTTCGCCGAGGCGGTCGACCTCGACCAGTTCGAGGCGAGCCAGCCGGTTGCAGCAGATCCCGATGGCGACCTCGTCGTCATCGAGCGGCCCCACGACAATCGCGGAGCCAGATGGCTGGTGGACACGTATGTGCTCGGTGATGCGCGGGAGTCCGCTGCTGCAGCCTCCGAGCTGGAGTCGGTTGCCCATGCGCTCTGATCCGCACGCCTTGCTGACTGAGGTGGCCATGTCGTTCGAGCTGGACAGCTGGCTCCTTGTGGGTGGGCTCATGGTGCACTGTCACGCCCAGAGGGCTGGGGTCACGCACGTGCGTCCCACAGATGACGCGGACATCGTCGTGGAACTCCAGTCCGGGGCGTACGTTGCCCACGCTCTGGCACTCGCGGACCTGGGGTTCACCCCGCGTGAGCCGGTGGACGCCGCCGCACCCTTTCACCGGTTCGTGCGGGATGGCGACACCGTCGACCTCATGGTCTCTGACCGGGAATCGTGGTCACCGCGATACCTTGGTCGTGATCTCGTCAAGGTTCCCGGGTCTGGATCTGCCTTGAAACGATCGATCGTGCACCTGCTCCCCAGCGGGGAGCGCATCCGTATCCCCGACCTGCCTTCAGCGTTGTCCCTGAAGGGCGCCGCTCATCAGGTCCCCAGTGCAAATCCTGTACGTCACTTGCAGGACTCGGTGACCCTGCTGGCCTGCGCCGGGCCTGATGGGCTCAGGCCGGTGCCGAGCAAGTCAATGCGGGCGAACCTGAATCACTTGGTGAAGTGTCTGTCGACAACTGCAGAGGCTCGGTCGCTCGCTGCGCCAGAGAACCGGGTCCGAGCCAGCCAGTGCATCCAGACATTTCGTCAAGACTGGGTGGCGCCGTCATTCCTGGGGTCTACCACCGCGACGACAGCCCGCCGCCGTCGTCCCCAGCTCTAGCCGCCGACGGCACTTCCCTGCCGAGTTGCTGTCGTCCTCGCGCTGCCTCCTGGGATAATTCCTGAGCAACGTGGCTCACGCCCCCGGACGCGGAACGCCCATTGTTGCCGCGCTCAGCGCTGGCCGGGCAGGGGCCATTCGCGCGGAGGAATGCTCGATGACAGACCTGTGGGCCGAAGAGCAGAGTGGGTTGGATGCACCCCTCGACCCCGCCAAGGCTGCGTTGCCGGTCCGAGCGAGCCTCAGCGCAGCACTCGTGCCGCCTCGATGCCGTCGGTGACGGTCGGGATCGCGACGGGGCCGTCGGGACCCTCGTCCGGGTCCAGTTGCAGTTCGGCCAGGGACTCCTGGTGGCGCTGCCGTGCCCGCTGCACCAGCTCGGGCTGGGAGAGGGGCTCCACCGGCTCCCCGCCCAGGATGAGAGGCACCTGCAGGGGCCGCAGGTCCGTGCGGCTCCACTCGGGGGAGGCGCCGGCGGAGTTCAGCTCCGCGTGCAGCTCCCGCTCGAACTCGGCCACCTCGGCCTCGCCCGGCAGCACCAGCTCGGCGTGGGCCTTCCCGCCCACCAGCATCCGGTAGGCGTGCTTGCCGGCACCCAGGGTGGCCTTGGACTCGGACATCTTGCCGACGGGATGCACGAGGCCATCGGCGCCCTCCCGCTCCACCAGCTTGTACACGAAACCGGGGGCGGGGTGACCGGAACCGGTGACCAGCTTGGTGCCGATCCCGTAGCCGTCCACCGGGTCGTCCTTGAGGTCCTCCACCCGGTGCTCGTCCAGATCGCCGGTGGCGGTGATGCGGGTGCCGGTGGCCCCCAGGGAGTCCAGCAGCTCGCGCAGGGAGGCGGCCTGCTTCTCGAGGTCACCGGAGTCCAGGCGCACGGCGCCCAGCTCCGGACCGGCCAGCTCCACGGCGGTGCGCACCGCCTGCTCCACGTCGTAGGTGTCCACCAGCAGGGCGGTGTCGGTGCCCTGGGCGGCCAGCTGGGCGCGGAACGCCTCCTCCTCTGTATCGAACAGCAGGGTGAAGGCGTGGGCGGCGGTCCCGGCCACCGGGATCCGGTAGTGGGCACCCGCTGCCAGGTTGGAGGTGGAGTCGAAGCCCACCACATACGCGGCGCGTGCCGCGTGGATCGCAGCGTCCTCGTGGACCCGCCGGCCTCCCATCTCGATGCAGGGTCTGCCGCGGGCCGCGGTGACCATGCGCGAGCCGGCCGAGGCCACACCGCTGTCATGGTTGATGATCGAGAGGATCACCGTCTCCAGCAGCACCGCGTTGCCGAAGGTGCCCTCCACCCGCAGCACCGGCGAGTTCGGGAAGTACAGCTCGCCCTCCTCGTAGCCGTGCACGTCCCCGGTGAAGCGGTACTCCGCCAGATGCTGCAGGGTGTCCTCGTCCAGGGTGCCCGTACTGTGCAGGTACCGCAGATCAGCGTCGTCGAAGCGGAACTCGGCGATCGCCTCCAGCACCCGGCCGGTGCCGGCCAGCGCGCCGTAGCGCCTGCCCTCGGGAAGGGAGCGGGTGAACACCTCGAACACGCAGCGACGATCCGCGACGCCCGCCTGACGGGCGGCGCGCAGCATGGTCAGCTCGTAGAGGTCGGTGAGCAGAGAGGTGGTCACCGCTCCACCGTAGTGCGTCGCACGGCTCCTCCGTCGCACCCGGCACGTAGAATCTTGCGGACCGCTCGGAGAACCTGTGCGGCCCCAGCGAGGAGGAGATCGATGCCGGTCCAGGCACCGCGGGCCACGTCCGCACCCGGCGGCCTCACCGACACCTCCCGGTCGCCCCAGGATCTGGCCGAGACCACCGGGCCCTGGTGCACCGTGGTGTGGAACGACCCGGTGAACCTGATGAGCTATGTGGTGTTCGTGTTCCGCCGCTACTTCGGCTACTCCCGCCCCATTGCCGAGCAGCTGATGATGCAGGTGCACCAGGAGGGCCGCGCGATCGTCTCCCGCGGCTCCCGCGAGCGGGTCGAGACCGATGTGCAGGCCATGCACTCCTACGGCCTGCACGCCACCCTGGAGAGGGCGGGGGAGGACTGAATGGCCCACGCATTCCGCCGTCGACCCGACGGCTCCCTGGTGTGCCGCCTGGACGCCGAGGAGAAGGCGATCATCGCCCAGGTGGCGCAGGAGACAGCCGATCTGATTCGGGCGGATCTGGGCATCGGTGCTGATTCCAGCGCCATCCAGCAGGCCGCCGACAGCGAGGACCCGCTGCAGCGCCTGGAGGCCGAGTTCGCCTCCCGTGACGCCCGCGAACCGTCGGATACCGCCGTGAAGCGCCTGTTCCCCGACGCCTCTCGCGACCCGGCCCTGGCGGCCGAGTACCGGCGCCTGGGCCAGCTGGACCTCGCCGAGGGCAAGATCGCCGATCTGCGCAGCGTGATGACCGTGATGGACGCCTCCGGGCCCGGCCGCAGCGAGGTCGCACTGGACCAGGAGGAGGCCGTCTCGTTCCTGCGTGCCGTCAACGACGTGCGGATCGTGCTGGCGGATCGCCTGGGGCTGGAGCGGGACGGCGACTTCGACACCGTGCGCATGCTGCAGCAGATCGGGGAGCGGGTGGAGGACGCCACCCCTGCCGATGCCGGGCAGGTGGGAGGCGATGTGGTGATCGCCGTGTACGAGCTGCTCAGCTGGCTTCAGGAGAGCCTGCTGCGCGCCATGGACTGACCGCACCCGGGTCACGGGCCCGCCGCGCATCCCGTTCGCCCGCCCCGCTGAGCCCCGTCGGCCGCTCCTGCTGTGACCCTGCACCCAGTGAGCGCGCCGTCACTGCAGGCAGGCCCCCCGGAGCCTACGCTGGCCGGGATGAACAACGCGCCGATCGGGATCTTCGACTCCGGCGTCGGGGGCCTCACCGTCGCCCGGGCCGTGCTGGACCAGCTACCACAGGAGGAGCTGGTCTACATCGGCGACACCGCGCACACCCCGTACGGGCCCCGCCCGATCGCCGAGGTGCGCGCCCTGGCTCTGGACATCATGGACTCCCTGGTGGACCGCGGCGTGAAGATGCTGGTGATCGCCTGCAACACCGCCTCGGCTGCTGTGCTGCGCGATGCCCGCGAGCGCTACCGGGTGCCCGTGGTCGAGGTGATCCAGCCGGCCGTGCGCCGTGCCGTGGCCGCCACCCGCAACCACCGCGTGGGCGTGATCGGCACCCAGGCCACCATCACCTCTCGCGCCTACGAGGACGCCTTCGCCGCCGCGCCCGCCCTGGACATCGTCACCGCCGCCTGCCCGCGGTTCGTGGAGTTCGTCGAGCGCGGCGAGATCACCGGGGACGAGGTGGTCGAGGTCGCCGAGGAGTACCTGGCCCCCGTGCGCGAGGCCGGGGTGGACACCCTGGTGCTGGGCTGCACCCACTACCCGATGCTCGCCGGCCCCATCAGCTACGTGATGGGCCCGGACGTCACCCTGGTCTCTTCAGCGGAGGAGACCGCACTGGACATCTACCGCCAGCTGCGCGGCAGCGACCTGCTGCGCACCGACCGCGAGCCGCCCCGCCACGTGTTCGCCCAGACCGCCACCGGTCGCGGGCACGACAGCGACTTCGCGCGGCTCTCCCGACGGTTCCTGGGCCCCATGGTCACCATGACCGCGACCCTGCCGGCGGTGACGCCATGAGGATCCACGTGATCGGCTGCTCCGGCAGCTTCGCCGGGCCGCGCAGCGCCGCCTCCAGCTACCTGCTCGAGCACGAGGACGAGGCCGGCCGCACCTGGCGGGTGCTGATCGACCTGGGCTCGGGTGCGTTCGGCCCCCTGCAACGGGTGATCGACCCCGCCCAACTGGACGCCGTGGTCTTCTCCCACCTGCACCCCGACCACTTCCTGGACCTCACGGGCCTGGAGGTGTTCTGGGCGTACCACGAGCGCACCGACCTTCCCCAGCTGCCGATCCACGCCCCGGCCTCCCTGCCGCAGCGCCTGGCCGCGGTGATGTGCCGGGAGGGCGATGTGCCCGACGGCGTGGACACCGTCCCCTTCGCGTACCACGCGATCAGCGACCGCCACGTGTTCGAGGTGGGGCCGCTGCGCTTCGAGACCCGTCTGGTGCTGCATCCGGTCGAGGCGTACGGGTTCCGTGTCACTTGCGGTGACGAGGTGTTCGTGTACTCCGGGGACACCGATTCCTGCCAGGCGCTGGACGAGCTCGCCGCTGGCGCGGACCTGTTCCTGTGCGAGGCCGGGTATCTCGAGGGCCGCGACGACCGCTTCACCGGGGTCCACCTGACCGGCCGCCGGGCGGGGGAGTGCGCCGCCAGGGCCGGGGTGAAGGTGCTGGCCCTGACCCACATCCCCGCGTGGACCGAGCCCCAGCAGGCACTGGAGGAGGCGCGCGCGGTGCACGACGGAGAGATCCGCGTGGTGTGCCCGATGGATATCCTCGACGTGTCCCCCTGACACCCACCGAGGAGGTCGCGCCCGTGAGCGCCGACACCAGCAGCACCAGCACCGACATCCCCACCCGCGGGGCCGACGCCGGCGATCGCGTCGACGGTCGCACCCCCGAGCAGCTGCGCGAGGTGCGCATCACCCGCGGCTGGCTCGACCACGCCGAGGGCAGCGCCCTGATCGAGTTCGGCCGCACCCGCGTGCTGTGTGCCGCCACCTTCACCGAGGGGGTGCCGCGCTGGAAGAAGGGCTCCGGCTCCGGTTGGGTCACCGCGGAGTACGCCATGCTGCCGCGCTCGACCAACACCCGCTCCAGCCGCGAGAGCGTCAAGGGGAAGATCGGGGGCCGCACCCACGAGATCTCCCGCCTCATCGGCCGCTCCCTGCGCGCCGTCATCGACCTCGAGGCTCTCGGGGAGAACACCATCCAGCTCGACTGCGACGTGCTGCAGGCCGACGGCGGCACCCGCACCGCCGCCATCACCGGCGCCTACGTGGCCCTGGCCGACGCTGTCGCCTGGGGCAAGAAGCACACCGCGATCCCTTCGGCCCGCACCGTGCTGACCGACACCGTCAGCGCCGTCAGCGTGGGCATCATCGATGGTCGCCCCCTGCTGGACCTCGAGTACCGCGAGGACGTGACCGCCGGGACCGACATGAACGTGGTGGTCACCGGTGGTGGCGACTTCGTCGAGGTGCAGGGCACCGCCGAGGGCGCTCCCTTCGACCGCGAGGAGCTCAACGCCCTGCTGGACCTGGCCGTGCGCGGCTGCGGCGAGCTCGCCGAGATCCAGCGCAGCGTGCTCGAGCAGGAAGCGGGCCGTCCGGCCGAGGGCCGATGAGCACGGGCATCCCCGCCGCGGCGCGGGTGATCCTGGCCTCCCACAACGCCAAGAAGCTGCGGGAGCTGCAGCGGATCCTCACCGCAGCCGTCCCCGGGCTGCCCGAGGAGGCCGTGATCTCCTCCGCCGGCATCGACCTGCCCGACGTGGTGGAGGATGCCGTCACCTTCGAGGACAACGCCCTGTTGAAGGCACGATCCGCCGCAGCGGCCACCGGTCTGCTCGCGGTGGCCGACGACTCCGGCCTGGCCGTCGACGTGCTCGGTGGGGCCCCCGGCATCTTCTCGGCCCGCTGGAGCGGGCGCCATGGCGATGACGACGCCAACAACGACCTGCTGCTGGCCCAGCTCGCCGACGTACCCGCCGAGCACCGCACCGCACGCTTCGTGTGCGCGGCGGCCCTGGTGGCGTCGGACGGCAGCGAGACCGTCGAGCGCGGGGAGATGACCGGTGTGCTGCTGACTGAGCGGCACGGGGAGGGCGGCTTCGGCTACGACCCGCTGTTCCGCCCCGACGGGGAGCAGCGCTCCGCTGCCGAGCTCAGCCCCGGGGCGAAGGACGCCATCTCCCACCGCGGGAAGGCGTTCCGGGCCCTCGCCGTGCACGTGGCCCGGCTCCTGGAGAGCTGAGCGGGGCGTGAGCGGGGCCTGGACCGAGGGGGCGCCACCGCTGCTGTGCGGCAGTGCTCGCTGCGGTCAGATCAGCCCGCCGTGGGCGAGGGCGCGGCGCACGATGATGTCGTGCCCGCCCTCCATCTCGTCCAGCATCCCGGAGTCCAGCAGCTCGGGGACCGAGCACCAAGCCAGGTCCAGGGCGTCCTCCTGCGGGGCGGCCTCGCCGTCCACGGGCACGATGTAGGCCAGGGAGATCGCGTGCTGCCGCGCATCTGTGAACAGGGACTGGCCGGGGGTGGGGAAGTACTCGGCCACCGTGAACGGCTGGGGCGCCACCGGGATGCGGGGCAGGGCCATCGGCCCCAGGTCCTTCTCCACGTGGCGGGCGATGGCCTCGCGCAGCGTCTCGTGCACCAGCACGCGACCCGAGACGATCGCCCGCACGATGCGCCCGGTGCCGGAGGCGCGCAGCAGCAGACCCACCTCGGAGATGGTGCCGTCGGTGTCGGTGCGCACCGGCACGATGTCCACGTAGGGGATGGGCAGGCGGCGTCGAAGCTCCCGGATGCGCTCGGGCTCGAACCAGGCGCCCTCGGTGTCCACGGCGGTGTTGTTCATCGGGCCTCCTCGGCTCAGCGGTCGATCAGTGCTCAGTGCTCAGTGTTCGGATCGGTGGCGTCCACGGCGGGATCGGCCCCCGGGGTCAGGTTCCGGTGCTCGACGACGAAGCGCGGGTTCTGATCGCGCGACGCGGTGCGCACGGTGTTCTGGACGCGCTCGTTGGCGATCATCTCCACCGTCCACTCGGTACCCTCCAGGCGCACCAGGGACAGGGTGCCATTGGGGATCGAGTCCAGGGCGCGCTCGGCGATGCCCGAGAGGATGAAGCGGATGATCGTCCCGTGGGCCACCACCAGCACGTTCTTGCCCCGGTACTGCTCCTCGAGCTTCTCCAGGGAGTCGTAGCCGCGGTCGGCCACCTCCTGGTGGTCCTCACGCCCGGGGAAGGAGCGCTGCGGCCAGCGAGCCTCCGCCTCGTCGACGTCCATCCCCTCGGCCTGGCCCCAGTCGATCTCCCGCAGGTCAGGGACAACCTGGCCGAAGGGGATCCCGTGGTCCTCCGCGATGATGCGCCCGGTCTGCTCGGCCCGCTGCAAGGGGGAGGTGATCACCACGTCCCAGTCCACGTCCGGGATGTGGTCGAGCGCCCGATGGGCCTGCTCGATGCCGTCGTCGTTGAGCGGGATGTCCGAGGAGCCCTGGAACAGGCTCCGGCGGTTGTACTCCGTCTGCCCGTGGCGGACGAGACCGAACAGGGTCACGAGTGCTCACCTCTCATATGGCCTGGGTGCCATGGGGCCGGGTGCCGAACGGGGCTCGGCGCCTCGGGATCGTGCGCGAGAAGGGACTCGAACCCTCACGCCCTCGGGCACTGGAACCTAAATCCAGCGCGTCTGCCAATTCCGCCACTCGCGCGCCTGATCAGGGTAGCGGGTCACGGCACCCGGACCGCACTGCCGCTGGGGCGGGCCCTCCCGGTAGGCTCGGACCCAGCCCGGACGCTCACCTGTCCGTCGCTGCATCGACCACATCCCCCGATCGGACCAGGAGTTCACATGGCCGTCCTCTCAGGCAAGACCGCTGTCGTCACCGGATCCTCCCGCGGCGTGGGAGCCTCCACCGCGAAGCAGCTGGCCGAGCTGGGTGCGAACGTGGTGATCAACTACCGGCAGAAGGCGCCCCGGGCGAACAAGGTGGTCGCCGAGATCGAGGCCGCCGGTGGCCGGGCCGTGGCCGTCGGCGCCGATCTGACCAGCCCCGAGGACGTGCGCACCCTGATGTTCACAGCCGTCGACGAGTTCGGCGCACTGGACCTGCTGGTCCTCAATGCCTCCGGCGGCATGGAGAAGGACCTCGGGGAGGACTACGCCACCCGCCTGAACCGCGACGCCCAGCTGGATGCGCTCGAGGCCGGCCTGGAGCACCTCGGTGCCGGTGGCCGCGTGGTGTTCGTGACCAGTCACCAGGCCCACTTCATCAAGGACGTCGAGACGATGCCGGAGTACGAGGCGGTCGCCCGCTCCAAGCGCGCCGGCGAGGACGCCCTGAGCGAGCAGATCCCGGTGATGTCCGAGAAGGGCGTCTCCTTCGTGGTTGTCAGCGCCGACATGATCGAGGGAACCGTCACCGCCACCCTGCTGGACCGGGCACGCCCCGGTGCTCTGGAGGCGCGGCGTGAGGCCGCCGGTCGCCTCTACTCCGTGGACGAGTTCGCTGCAGAGATCGTCCGCATGGCCACGGCCGACGTGCCCACCGGTCACATCGAGCTGGTGGGAGGCGCCGACGACTTCCTGGCCCGCGCCGGAGCCGACGGCGCCTCGATCGAACAGAGCAGTGATGAGCAGGAGGAGCAGCGATGACCCAGCCGACGGACCGCACCGGAGTGGACCATCCCCTCGACGGCCCGGGGCTGGCCTCGCAGGAGACACCCGATCCCGAGCAGGCCGATCACGAGGTCGACGAGTCCGAGCAGAGCTCCCTCGAGGAGCCGCCGGAGGAGGAGCCCTCCCCATTGCAGCAGAGCCGACGGGCAGAACCCTCGGACGCGGGACGCCCCGTGTTCGACGCGGCCGACAACACCCCGACCCGGCAGCGGGG
This sequence comes from Brachybacterium sp. p3-SID1565, assembly GCF_025143785.1. Taxonomy (NCBI): domain Bacteria; kingdom Bacillati; phylum Actinomycetota; class Actinomycetes; order Micrococcales; family Dermabacteraceae; genus Brachybacterium; species Brachybacterium sp. p3-SID1565. The sequence continues at coordinate 4,289 of NZ_JAMBDS010000016.1, read as the reverse complement.
AGTTGTCGGCGATCCGAGTGCCCCGACCGAGCCGGCGGATCTCACTGGCGGCGGATCGGGCACGTTCATCGTCGGGGGCTGACCCCGCGCACGCGATGTGAGCCGTGAGCACCGGTCACGGTACGATCGGTGCGTTCGTAACCTGATGACCCTGGAGGCAGTGGTGGCAAAGGATCCCAGCCTGGACGAGATGCGTGACGAGGCCTACCGGCGTCAGGACAATCTCGCCGCCGACATCGATGAGCTGATCGACCGCGTCAACCCCAAGAACGCGGTGCAGCGCTGGAAGAACGAGATCGTCGGGTCGGTGAAGTCTTTCTCCGAGGCCGGTGACGGGAAGACCCCTTCGAACGGTGCGCTCGCCGTCGCAGGCGGCGTCATCGGCCTGGTCGTGCTGACCACGGGCATCGCCATCGCCGTCGCCCTCTCGGGTGATGACGAGAAGAAGGCCCACAAGGAGGCCGAGAAGGCCCGTGAGCAGGCCGCCAAGGATGCCGAGAAGGCCCGCGAGGACGCCCGCAAGGCCCGCGCCGCGTTCTTCGAGGACGTCCAGACGAAAGCCCGCAACGCCGAGAAGCAGGTGCGCGGGGGGATCGAGCAGGCACGCAAGGACGCCACGAAGTCCCGGAAGAAGGCCCGCAAGAACGCCGCGAAGGCCCGCAGGAGCACGTCCTCGGACATCGAGAAGGCGCTGAAGCGCGCTCACAAGGCCGTCGCCAAGGCCACCAGGTAGGAGCTCAGTGCCGGGTGGCGGCGAGATCCCCGCGCACGTACAGCCAAGACCCGTCCACGCGCGTGAAGTGCGAGATCTCGTGCAGTTCCCGGCGGCCCTGTTCGGTGCGGGCGATCGCCACGAACTCCACGGTGCCCTCGTCGTCGAAGGGACCGCCCCCAGTGGTGCCGCGCACGTCGAGCCGCAGCCACCGGGTGTCGGCGAGGCTGCGGGCAAGGTCGGCCCGGTCCGGGCGGGTGTCCGGGTGCCAGGAGGCCAGGGCGTGCTCGAGGTCCTGCGTGGTGAACGCGGTGTAGCGCGAGCGCATCAGTGCTTCCGCGGTGGCCGCCCTCCGCTTGCCGGTCAGGACCGGACCGCAGCAGGAACCGAAGGTGTCACCGCTGCCGCAGGGGCAGCGCTCGTCGTTCGCAGGATGACGGGTCGAGGAGCTCATTCCCCGATTATCGCCGACTCTTCCCCCGTGGCCCGAGCGGGCGCTCCCGAGGCGGCCAGGGCGGGTGCCCCGGGTGCGGGGCGCAGCGGGGCCTGGCAGGGTCGACCCCATGGCTGCTGATCAGGATCCACCCTCGCGAGACGCCACCCTTCCGAGCGGGTACCGGCTGCGACGCGAGGCGCCCACCCTCGAGGAGTACGTGCGGATGCGCACCGTCGCCGGTCTCAGCCCCATCACGGCGGCCCAGGCGGCAGGGCCGCTGGAGACCAGCTGGGCGTGGTGCACCGTCCGCGACGGCGATGGGTGCCTGGCGGCGATGGGACGGGTGCTGGGTGACGGCGGCTGGTACTTCCACATCGCTGATGTGGCCACCGACCCCGCCCACCAGCGGCGCGGACTGGGGCGCGCGGTGATGGAGGATCTGATCTCCCGGATCGACGACGAGGCGCCCCCGAAGCCCTACATCACCCTGCTGGGCGACCCGCCGGGCCGTTCTCTCTACCGGTCCCTGGGATTCGTGGACTCCGAGCCCAGCCTGGGGATGCGCCTGCCGCGGTGAGCGCGCGTCCGGGCTGATGCCCGCGCCTGCACTCAGCTGCACATCGGCGCCGGCTCCGTGGTCACCAAGGACGTGCCCGCCGCAGCGGTGGTGGACGGGAACCCTGTCCGCATGATCCGTGAGCCCCAAGAGCCGAGTGCGAGCAGTGCCTCGGGGAGTGGCGGAGGAGTCCCCGGCCGGTGCGGAGCAGGCCGCCTGCGCAACGGACCTGCGGTACGTGGCCGGAGCCGATGTGCGCTGCACCGTGACCGCAGGGCACGGTCGTCCTCTCCGGTCCGGCGACGGGACCGATGGACGGATCAGCGGCGCGACCAGCCGGGGGTGGAGGGGCCGATCGTCGGCCACCAGCCGGTCTCAGACATGAACCGCACCGAGGAGATCCGCTGGGAGCGGCGCTGCACCTCGAGTCGGGTGCCCACCAGGGCCTGGGTGATCTCCGGGTAGAACTTCGCCGGCCCCTCGGCCTTCGCCTCGATCCCGAGGTCCTTCGCCCAGCGACCCCGCGTGATGGGCTCACCCCCCACGTTGTAGAAACCGCTGCTGGCGCGCAGGGCCGCGACGAACGCCCGCCCCGCATCGGTGTGGTGCAGCAGGGTGATGTACCCGTCGGGGCGGCCCAGCAGGATCGGGTCGCCCGCGCGGGTGGCCTTCAGAGCGTGGGTGGTGTGGGGGTCGCGGCCGAACAGCTGCGCAAGGCGCAGGATCACGGCGCTGCGACCGGAGGTCGCGAAGTCCACGGCGGCGCGCATCTCCCGCACGCGCGGGCGGAACGCCTGGTTGCGCACCGCGAGGGCGAGATCCTCCCCGATCCAGTCCGAGCCGTTGTCCGGGTACAGGTAGGCGGAGGATTCCTGGATCAGGCGGCGCACCCCGGAACGCGCGGCGGCCTCTGCGATCGCGACGGAGGCCTCCATGTGCAGGCGGTCGTCCTCCCGCCAGGCCAGAGGCCGCATGGCGGCCATGCCCACGGGCACCTTGGCGAGGGTGTTGATGACGACGTCGTGGCCGCGGAAGGCGCGGGAGAGGTCGTTGCTGTCGAACACATCAGCGATGACGGCGGTGCCGCCGCGGCCCTCAATCACGGGGACCCCGCGGTCGCGGCGGGTGACGCCGGTGACCTCATGCCCCGCGGCCACGAGGGCTTCGACGGCCTCCTGGCCCAGTACGCCCGTGGCGCCGGTGACGGCGATCCTCACGCTGTCCTCCTCTGCCGACGGGTCCGGGCCGCCTGGGTCGATGACGCTGCGATGACCGATTCTAGGGGATGGAGCAGGTCCCGCCGTGCGATGACAGCCCTGCTCGCCCGGGTGGATCGTCGGCAGAGACGCCGTGGGGGCGGCCGGGCGGGATCCTGTCGGCTCGCTCACAGAGTGCCCCGTCGCGTTGGATGACGGCGATCCGAGGTGTAGTGTCTACTCCTGTTCGCGCCATTAGCTCAGTTGGTTAGAGCAGCTGACTCTTAATCAGCGGGTCCGGGGTTCGAGTCCCTGATGGCGCACCCGCGAGAGAGGCCCCACCGGATCGGTGGGGCCTCTTCGCGTCTCGGAACAGTCCGAGACCGTCGAACAGGTCGGCCACCGGTACGTCGAAGTAGCTGGCGGCGTACTCGATCTCCTTCGCTTTCCATGGCGCTCCCTTTGATCTCGGCAAAGATGATTGCGCGGCTCCACCCAGTGGCCCGAACGGCTGGAGCGAGCCCACACCGCCACGCTGCGGCTGCGGCTCGACTCGATACCTCGTGGGATGGGCCGCGTGCCTGTGCGGCGGGGGACCGATGACGCTCGGGCATCGGACCTGGCACTGCCAAGAGTGCGGGCAGCGCACGGTCATCGGCTGCGTGGATGCCGCCCGTGAGGTCCGGCCCCGTGATCCGCTCGCGATACGGAACTACTGACGTACTGCAATACGGAACTACTGCACTACTGCAATGCCTGGTCCGGCGGGACGGTCAGCGGAGAACGGGCTGGATCTCCTGTTGCTGGCGGTACGTCTCGTGGCCGGGGGTGTCTCCTCGGCAGATGCGAGCAACGGTGCTGGCGGATAGTCCGGTTGCGGAGGCAATGGCTCGGTACGGCCGGCCCTGGCCGCGCAGGAGCAAGACGGTCTCGTACTGCTCGGGCTTGACGGCGATCGGTCGGCCGGGGCGGTGGCCGCGGTTCCGAGCGGCTTCGAGCCCTGCCGTGGTGCGCTCCCTGATGCGGTCTCGCTCGCGCTGCGCGAGGGCTCCGAGCAGCGTCACCGAGAACATGCCGTCTGCTGTGGAGGTGTCCACGCGCTCGTGCAGCGACTCCACCGTGATCCCGCGGGTCGTCAGCTCGTCCAAGGTAAGAATGAGCCGGCTCGTGCGCCGGGAGAGGCGATCGAGGTCGGTCACCACCAGGGTGTCGCCCTCGGCCAGTACGCCCGACATGAGCCGGTCTAGGTGTAGTTGGTCATGACGTTGTCGACGCCGGTGCGGAGGCGTGAGGCCGGGGGCTGATCGCCGCAGGCGGTGTGGGGCCGATGGACTCTTCTATGTCTGTCAAGCCGTGGTCGGCGCCGCGTGGAGCGCCTCGAGAGTTCGG
>NZ_JAMBDS010000015.1:0-50536 GCF_025143785.1 Brachybacterium sp. p3-SID1565 | reverse complement strand
TGCAATCAGGTGCCGTGCAGGGCGCCCGCTCTCAGCTGCCCTTGCGCACGGTGATGGTCCAGCCGGCATCGCCGGTGCGGTCGAAGGCGACCACGTCGTGGCCGGCGTCGGCAGCCCACTGCGGGATGGATTCGGTGGCCTGGGTGCAGTCGAAGCCGATCACGAGGTCGTCACCGGCATCGAGCTGCGCGATGGCCTGCTTGGCATCGATGAGGGGGAAGGGGCACACGGCCCCGTTGGTCTCGAGGGTGTAGGTGGCCATGGGGTGTCCTTTCAGGGGTGGGGTTCGATCCAGCGGTCCTTGAGATGCCACCGGTCGGATCCAGAGCTGCAGAGCGGCTCAGGCGACCGGGCTGAGAACAGGGGCGGGTCGAGCGGTGCCGCGGGCTGCGCGCTGGGGCCGTACCAGCAGGAACCAGGCCGCTGCCCAGGTGCCGGCCATGATCGCCACCAGTGACACCCAGCCCTGGTAGCTGAACAGGCTGGTCTCCACCAGGGAGTTGCCGATGGTGCAGCCGCCGGCGAGCGCGGCTCCGATGCCCATCACCACGCCGCCTCCGGCGCTGCGCAGGATGGTGGCCGAGTCCGGGGTGCGCCAGCGGAACTCGCCGGAGAGCTTGGCGGCGGCGAAGGAGCCCACCAGGATTCCCAGCACCAGCATCACCGACCAGTCAACGAGCGTCGCATCCCCGGTGGTGAGGAAGGTGACCGCCTTGGCCGACGGGGTGGTGATCCCCAGGCCGCCGTTGCGGCCGGCGGCCGTGGACAGCACCCAGGCGGCGATGGCGATCAGGCCCAGCAGCACGCCGCCCACCCACGGGCTCCACGGGATGTCGGCGAGGTAGTGGCCCAGGCCCGTGCGGCGCGGCGGCAGGGCAGCGACCTTCCTGCCGCTGCTGCGGCGCAGTTCGCGCACGACGAGCGCACCCACGATCCCGGCGAACACGACGGTGGGCACCCACACGCTCACTCCCAGGGTCTCGTGCACGGTCGCATCGCCCACCGTGCGCGAGCGAGCGGCCTCGGTGAAGCCGCCCAGCGGCCCGTACTTCATGACCGCGGCGAACAGGGCGTAGAAGATCAGGGCGATCCACGAGCCCACCAGGCCCTCTGCCGCTCGGTAGTAGGTGCCCGTGGCGCAGCCGCCCGCCAGGACGATGCCCACGCCGAACAGCAGGCCGCCTCCGATCACGGCCAGGGGGGCGAAGGAGGCGGGCTCCGGAGCGATCACGCCGATGCCGGTGAGCGCTGCGACACCGACCGCCTGGATGGCGATGGCCAGCAGGAACGGCGTGAAGTAGCGGGTGGATCGAGCCAGGTAGAGGTCACGGAAGGCGCCGGTGACGCAGAAGCGTGAGCGCTGGAGCACGTAGCCCAGCGCGGCGCCGAGGAGAAGTCCGGTGATGATCATGGGGCCCGACGCTAACTTATGACTGCCATAAGCAGAACCCATGATGTCGGAGTATGACGAGCTGAAGCCCCTGCCGGATCCGGTGACGCTCGTGCCAGACTTCGGGCATGCCTGCCGCACCGCGAGCCCGGATGGACGAGATCACCGTGGAGCGCGTGCTGCGGGTGGTGGAGCAGGTGCCGCCCGGCAGAGTGGTCGCCTACGGGGAGGTCGGAGCGATCGCCGGGGTGGGGCCGCGCCTGGTGGGTCGCATCATGCGCGAGTGGGGATCCGGGGTGCCGTGGTGGCGGGTCACCAGCGCCTCGGGGGACCACCCCCTGCTGGGACGGGCCCTGCCCCACTGGCAGCAGGAGGGCATCGAGGTCAAGCCCAACGGCTTGGGCTGTCGGATGAAGGAGTACGGGGTCGATGTGGAGGTGCTGCGCGAGCGGGCCGAGCCCCATCTGGCGGAGCTGGGGGAGGAAGGAGCGACCACATGAGTGGGCGCTGCCGCCGGGCCGGCTCTCGGGTGAGCCCGGTTCGCCACGCTGCCGCTGCTGTGGGTTCTCGCCTCGTTCCGCATCCATGTGACCGACCGGGCGATCGTCACTGGGTCGTTCCTGCCAGGATTCACCCGGAGCGTGTACCTGTTCCAGGACATCGACATCAGCACGATCCGAGCATGGAGCAACCTGAGCGCCTTCCTGCGCTCGGCCCGCATCCCAGCACTGATGACCGCTGGCCGGGTCAACCGGGGCTCCCGGCACGGCATCACCTTCCGCGCTCGTCGCGCCGGTGACCTGAGCGGGGGTCAGCTCAGCGAGAACCAGATGACCCGGCACCTCGGCGGGACCACGGAGATCATGAGTGTGACCGGCGGTGCCGAACGCCTGATCCGCAGCATCGCCACGGCCATGCAGGACGCCGGGGCGGCACCGGCCGACGCGATCCTCGCCCAGGCCCTGCCGCCGGGAAGGCTCTCACCCGAGCGCAACTCGCACCTGCAGCAGATCCCCGGATGGCCGGAGCCCAGCGAGGATCTGCAGCCGGAGGCCCAGGAGCAGCTGCGCAGAGCCCTCAGGGGTCGATGACCACCCCGGTCACTGCGCCGGGACGTCGTCCAGGAAGTAGTAGGCGGGGACCTTCGCGGCGTAGTCGCGACCGTCGAGCTCCCGCCAGCCCACCAGCTCGGTCGAACCCTCGCGCTCCTGCGCGTACTGCGTGGCCAGGAACATCAGGCCAATGATGCTGGCCAGGCCCTGGTCTGCCGGATGGGAGCGCAGCACGTCCCCGATCGATGCCTGCCCGGCCGAGCCGCGCACGTCGTTCACCCGCCCGGTCAGGCCCACGATGTCGATGTCGTTGACCCGCACCAGGTCCTCGAGCACCTCCACGCTCAGCGCGGTGACGTCGTGCACCTCGGCCTCGGCGGGCGCCCCGGGATCGGTGGGGTCCTTCAGCCGGTGCTGCGCCACAGAGGACATCTGTACCCGCGACAGGTCCAGCTCCAGCGGGAACGGGGTGCGGGTGGAGACCTCGTCCTTCTGTGCGAGGGCCACGCCCTGCGCCTCCTGCAGCGCCTCCAGCAGCACCCGGTGCTGGCGGAAGTCCTGGGAGCGCACGAATCGGGCCAGCGAGCGGTACAGCTCGGTCTTGACGTCCAGCACCTCCTGGGCCGGCTCGTAGAGATCCGAGAACACGTTGGCCAGGCGCTCGCGCTCCTCGCGGCTGAGGGCCCGGGCGAAGTCTCGCGAGAGCAGGCGGTCCACCAGCTCCTGGGCGGTGCGGGTCTGGACGGGGTCGTTGAGCATCCGGAAGAACGCGGTGAAGGTGCGGCCCACGCTGGACTGCCCCAGCAGGTCGTCACCGGCCAGCAGCTGTTCGAGCACCTCGCCGCGTGATCCCTCCGGGGAGAGGATCTGCTCGCGCAGGTGCAGGTCCACGGCCCGCAGGTCCTCTCGGTACTGCAGGAAATCGCCGGAGAGGTCGGCGGCGATCTGCAGCACATCGCGCAGGCGGTCCAGGGAGGCCTCGGCGCTCGGCAGCATCAGCTCGCCCTCGGCGAGGTCGCGGATCTCCTGCTCGATGCGCTCGCGCCGACGCTGCAGATCGGCCAGGCGCACGTCCCGGTCAGTCTCGGTCTCCTGCGCGAGGCGGTCGAACTGCTGGACCACCAGCTGCAGGCGGGACTGGGTGGTGGTGGGCCGGTGCTCCTCGAGCGAGGCGATGAACTGGATCGCGTCGATCGTGGCCGGGGAGGGCTCGAAGGTGGTCTCGGTCTGCGCGGGATCGTCGCGGCGGGTCAGGTAGCCCTCGCGCACCCAGCCGTCGACGTACTCCGGCGCGGTGCGGCCGGTGCGGCCGGTGCGGCCGGTGCTGGGCTCCGGCTCGTCGTCGTGCAGCAGCGCGAGGTGGGTGCCCACGCGGGCCACCAGCTCGCTGCGCGGCAGTCGACGGTCACCGGCGGGGAACACGGACTGCAGGATGGCCAGGACAGCGGGCGCCTTGGTGGCGGCCAGCAGGCGCCAGGTGCTCAGGCGCCGCAGCTGCTCGTAGTTCTCCTTGCGGGCCACCACCGCGTCGGCGCGGTGCGAGGTCCACCGGTTCGGCTCAGGCGTGGTCACGAGGGGCGAGTCTACCGGTGCGGCCCTGAACCGGGCTCCGTGCACCGGGCGGCAGTTCCCGCACCGGGGCCAGGCCCCGGACCGGGTGCCGGCCTCCCTCGCCGCGCGACGGCTCCAGCACCGGGCGCCTGGCTTCCAGATCGTGGAAGGTACTCACCCGTAACCGTGTGGGGCGGGTGCGAGAAGGGGCGTCTGCCGCGGATGCACCCGGATCGGGCACGTGGCGCGGGGGCCTCGGGACATCCGGGGGTGCGCGGCCGGACGTGGGGCGGTAGCCTGTTTCGGGAACGTTCACGAACCCTGTTCGGCTGCACCGGTCCGGGCCGTCCACGACGGTCGATCCACCGCGACGTCGCCGGGCCGGGAGTCCCTGATCCCACAGTCCAGGACCACTCGAGGAAGAGCATCGATGACCACCCCGTCACCGTCCGCCGCCGCCACCGGTACCGGCATCACCATCCCCGCCACCGCCCTGACCGATCACTGGTGGGAGGAGCTGCCCGCCGGGAGGAACCGTCTGCGCGGGCGCGCCCACCTGCACAGCGACGCCCCCGAGTTGAGCCTCGACGGCACCTGGGACTTCCGCTACGGAACCCGGGCCGACGGCTCGGACCTGGGCGAGCGCGCCCCCATCGAGGTGCCCGGCCTGTGGCAGCTGCAGGGCTACGGCGCACCCCAGTACACCAACGTCATCTACCCCATCCCCCGCGACCACCCCTACGTGCCCGACGAGAACCCCACCGGGCACTACACCCGTTCCGTCGCCGTGCCCGCCGACTGGTCCTCGGCCCTCGAGGAGGGTGCGCGCGTCCTGCTGCGCTTCCAGGGCGTGGACTCCGCGGCAATGGTGTGGATCGATGGCCAGGAGATCGGTGTGACCACCGGCTCGAGGCTCACCCAGGAGTTCGACGTCACCGAGGCCCTCTCCGGCCCGGGCGAGCACCAGCTGGACGTGCGCGTGGTGCAGTGGTCCGTGAACACCTACGTCGAGGACCAGGACATGTGGTGGGCCTCCGGGATCTTCCGCAGTGTGGACCTGCTGCTGCGACCGGCTGGCGGCATCCACGACCTCGCCACCGTGGCCGACTTCGATCCCGCCACGGGCGCGGGCACCCTGCGCGTGACCGCCTACGACGCGGACGGCTCCGAGATCGACGCCGCCGTGGAGGTGCCCGGTCTGGGCCTGTCCACCTCCTCCGGCACCGAGATCGACGCCGGGCAGGTGCGGCCGTGGTCCGCGGAGGATCCGCACCTGTACGAGGCGACGGTCTCCACCGGTGCCGAGACGGTCACGCTGCGGTTGGGCTTCCGCCGCATCGAGGTGGACGGCGAGATCTTCCGGGTCAACGGCGAGCGCATCGTGTTCCGCGGGGTGAACCGCCACGAGACCGATCCGGTCGTGGGCCGCACCCAGCACCTGGGGAACCAGGACCTGGACGTGGCGCTGATGAAGCAGCACAACCTCAATGCCGTGCGCACCTCCCACTACCCGCCCCACCAGCGCTTCCTGGAGGTGTGCGACGAGGCCGGCCTGTACGTGATCTGCGAGGGCGACTTCGAGACCCACGGCTTCCACGCCGACTCCACCTGGGGCGAGGACCCCACCGGCGCCGCGGAGCGCCCGGCCGACAACACCATGTACGAGGAGCTGCTGGTCGAGCGCAGCGAGCGCTTCGTGCTGCGCGACCGCAACCACGCCTCGATCGTGATGTGGTCGATCGGCAACGAGGCCGCCACCGGCGTGGTGACCGACGCGATGATCGCGGCGGTGCGCGAGGTGGACCCCACCCACCCGGTGATCTACGAGCAGGACTACCGCTGCGACCAGTCCGACGTGTTCTCGCTGATGTACAGCACGGTCGACGAGACAGAGCAGATCGGTCGGCGCGAGCTCTCCGAGGAGTACCGCGCGAAGCTGGTGAGCATGCTGCGTCACCTGGGTGTGGATGCTCCCGACGATGGCTTCGGCACCGCCGAGGACCCGGCCCCGGCACTGTCCAAGCCGTTCCTGTGGATCGAGTACGCCCATGCGATGGGCAACGGGGCCGGCTCCCTCAAGGAGTACATGGAGCTGACCCACCGGTACCCGGCGCTGCACGGCGGGTTCATCTGGGAGTGGATCGACCACGGCCTGGAGACCACCGACGCCGAGGGCAACCGCATCTACGGCTACGGCGGTGACTTCGGGGAGCGCCTGCATGACGCCAACTTCGTGGCCGACGGCCTGGTGCTGCCGGACCGCACCCCCTCCCCTGCCCTGCTGGACGCCAAGCACCACTACTCCCCGGTGGGGCTGGAGGTCACGCGCGGCTCGGTGCGCATCCACAACCGCTACGCGTTCTCGGACCTCAGCGGTCTGCGCGCAGAGGTCTCGCTGGACGGCCAGGAGACGTGGCAGCAGCTGGAGCTGCCCGAGCTCGCTGCCGGCCACAGCGCTGAGGTCGCCCTCCCCACCGGCGAGGGCTATGTCACCACGGTGCGCCTGCTGACCCGCGAGGCGGTGGGCCCGGTCCCGGCCGATCACATCGTGGTCGCTGCCGACCACGTGGATGCCGTGCACCGCCGCGCCGCGGTGCCCGCCTTCGAGGGGGCCGTCGCCCCCGAGCACGGTGAGGACGGCTCCTGGCAACTGGGCCCGGCCCGCTTCGACGACCTGGGCCGCCTGGTGGAGCTGGGCTCGATGGACGTCGAGCACGCCTACGCGGACCTGTACCGCGCCCCGGTGGACAACGAGCGCGCCCGCACCCGCTACCCGCTGGAGGCGCGATGGAAGCGCATCGGGCTGGACCATGCCCGTCGCCGCCTGATCGAGGTGACGGTCGAGGGCGATCAGCTGGTGGTGCGCACGCGCCTGGGGCTGGACGGCTCCAAGCTCGGGGCCGAGGTGACCGAGCGCTGGCGGGGCACGGCCACGGAGGTCGAGGCCGAGGTGACCATCACCCCGGTGGACTTCTGGCCGGCGGACCTGCCACTGCCGCGGATCGGCTGGACCCTGTCGCTGCCGGGCGGCCTGGACGAGGTGGAGTACCAGGGCTACGGCCCCCACGAGTCCTACCCGGACACCGGGGGTGGGACCACCTTCGGCACCTGGCGCTCCACGCTGGCCGATCTCCAGGTCCCGTATGTGTTCCCGCAGGAGAACGGCAATCGCGCCGATGTGGTGCGTGCCGCGCTGAGTGGTGATGGCGCAGGACTAGAGCTGCAGGCACCGGACGGCCTGGGCCTGGCGGTGCGGCCCTGGTCCACGGCGGAGCTGGACCTGCGCCTGCACGACGGCGCGCTGCGGCCGGACGGTCGCACCTGGGTCACGCTGACGGCGGCGATGCACGGCGTGGGATCCGCGGCCTGCGGCCCGATCCCGCTGGACACGTACGTGCTCACGGCGCGGGAGGAGACCTTCACCTTCCGCCTGCGGCCGGTGAACGGCTGACGCACAGCGGACCGCCGGACGGCGACCTCGGGGAAACCCTTCGGTCACGATGGGTCGGCGCGTGACCGCTGGCGCCCCGCGACAGATAGCCTGTCGCGGGGCGTCACCGCGCCATCGCCACGATCGAGGAGAGTCATGACTCAGGGGTACGGACAGCAGAACAATCCGATGGACCCGTACGGCCAGCAGCCCGCCGGCCAGGGGGACCAGCAGCAGGGGTGGGGCAGCAGCCTGAGCAGCAGAGCTGGGGGCACCAGCCTGAGCAGCAGAGCTGGGGCCAGCCCGGTGGCAGCAGCGCGGCCCCGGCTGACCAGCAGCAGTGGGGGCAGGCACCGGGTGCTTCGCCCGCGCCGGCGTACGGCTCCCCTGCGCCGGCCCCGGGCGGGTACGGATCCCCGGCGTCGGCTCCGGCGGGCTACCCCGGCGCCGCGGGAGCAGCTCCCAGTGCACCGGCCACCGCCCCCTCGACGCTGGACAAGCTGACCAAGTGGCTGCTGATCCTCGCGATCGCTGTGGTGACGGTCCGGCTCGCCCAGTACATCGTGGGCGCCGTCGCCGGATTCGCCATCGGCGCCTCGTCGGCAGGCGGAGGCGACACCATGGGGGTGACGGCCCTCGGCGGAGGGATCGTCGCACTGCTCATGCTGCTGCTGAACGGAGTGGTGTCGCTGGCGCTGCTCGTGGTCGCGATCATCGTCGCCGTCCAGGCGCGTGGTCGTGGCCGCATCGGTGCGCTCATCGTCGTCGGCGCGATCGTGCTGGCGGTGATCCTGTACTGGATCGTCCAGGTGATCTACATGATCGCGGTGGGCGCCTCCACCGATCCGACGAGCGTCGGCGTGTGGGCTCTGGTGGTCCTGGTGCTGGAGATCGGCCGCGGGCTGCTGATCGCGGTGGCCCTGATCGTGGGCGCGATGATGGCCCGCCGCTGGGTCAAGCAGAGCTCCGCAGGCGCGCTGAGCGCCTGACGGGATCCCGACCCCGTCGACCTCGCAGCCGAACCGGCCGTCCCCTGGGGGCGGCCGGTTCTGCATGCGGCCTCGCCCGGCGTCAGCGGCCCAGCAGCTCAGCGGCTCAGCGGCTCAGCGGCTCAGCGGCTCAGCGGCTCAGCAGCAGGGTGCGGTCGCCCTCGGTGACCAGTGCGGCACCGACACCCACGGCCGCCACGGGCTCGAGGTCCCCCTCCACCACGACCTCGATCCTCACTTCACCGGTGGCCGCATCGAAGATGCGCAGCCGGCGCGCGTCCCGGGCATCCAGCGGTGCCGTGCGCACCGCCGGGTCGAGCACCACCGCGGATCCGGCACCGAGCACGCCGCGCACCCCCGGGACGCCCTGCGCGGCAGCCGCTTCGTCGTGGACGGCCGAGGTCCAGGTGTTCTCCCCGTCGGCGGTGTCGTAGGCGACCAGCTGGCCCGCATCATTGGTGACCACCATGCGGGCCCCGTCGATGCCGATCCGGGAGGTGAGGGCCGAGGCCTGCTGGAGCACGGAGCCGCCGGGAGCGGTCCAGGCGGACTGCGCCTCCCCAGCGACGATCTCGCCGCTCACCTCGCTCCCCTGCTCGGTGCCGGCGGCGAGGACCCTGCCCTGGTCCAGGGTCACCATCCACTCGCCGGCCGGGGACGGTTCGGACGTCCACAGCACTGATCCGTCGCGGTGGGCGGTGGCGGTCATCGCGCCGTCGTCCTGGCTGCACACCGTGAGCACCACAGCTCCCGGTTCCTGCAGCGACGGCGGCCCAGGGGGCGCGGCGGTGGAGGCGATCCGGCAGTCCTGTTCGGGCCGGGCCAGGACCTGGCCCTGGGGGAAGCCGGTGGCGGGGTCCAGCTGCACCCATCCCTGTGCGGGGTCGTGGACCAGGGCGATCTCCGGCAGGATCCCGGTGCTGCGCAGGGCATCGAGCAGGCCGGCAGGCTGCGCGCCCGTGGCCGGCAGGGGGATCCCGGCAGGATCTGCTCCGCGCACAGCACCGGGATCGCTCTGGGTGCCGTCGGAGATCGTCCACAGGGCGGGGACCGCGGTGCTGCCATCCGACGCGAGGCTCAGGTCGTGGCCGCTGATGCGGCAGGTGCCCTCGGTGCAGGTCCGCAGCACCAGCAGGTCTCCGGCCAGGGCCATCGGTGCCCCGTCCAGTGCGGTCAGAGGCACAGGGACCGTGTCGGGGGTCAGGTCGAGCACGGTGGTGGTGGGACCCTCGGCCTCACCGGTGGTGCCGGTGACCCGCAGCAGGCGGGTGCCCTCGGCGCTCAGGGCCAGGATCTCCCCCGCCTGCGCGGGGATCTCGTCGACCCGGCTGCCGCGCAGGAGTTCCCCTGAGCCGTCGGCGCGCTGCACCAGCACCGGGCTGTCCTGGATCGGGAGAGAGGTGACGCGGTCGTCGTCGGCCAGCGCGGGGATCGAGGCGAGGGCGATGGAGGCCAGTGGCGCGGCGCGGGCGGAGAGCACTGCGGGGACGGTGAGGACCAGTGCCAGCAGGGCCGCTGCGATCCCGGCCAGCACCCAGCGGCGCCGGTGCAGCACCATCAGCAGGGCCGCACCGACCCCCGCACCACCCAGCACCCCGGCCAGGATGCGCAGCCATCCCCACAGGAAGTGCTGCCCCAGCAGGGCGCTCAGGGCTGCCAGCGCCAGCAGCGTGACGGCAGCACCGAGGGCGGTGGTGGCATCCAGGGGCGGGTCCTCGCGCGGAGGCTCCGCGCCGGTCGTGTCCTCGTGCTCCGGCGACTCGGGCAGCTCGAACTGCAGCAGCTCGAACCTCGGGGGTTCGTCATCGGGGGCGGCCACGGGGACCTCAGCGCGGGGAGCCGTAGTAGTCGGCGGTGCGCTGCTCGCGCAGGGCCTCGAAGTCCCCGTCGGCGATGGAGGCGCGGATCTCATCCACCAGGCGCACCACGAACCGCTCGTTGTGGATGGTGCACAGGGTGCTGGACAGCATCTCCTTTGCCCGGAACAGGTGGTGGACATACGCGGCGGTGTAGTGGGTGCAGGTGTAGCAGTCGCAGGTCTCGTCGATGGGTGCGAACTGGCGGCGGTAGCGGGCGCCGGTGAGGTTCACCCGGCCCTTCCGGGTGTACACGGCGCTGTTGCGGGCCACGCGTGAGGGGGAGACGCAGTCGAAGGTGTCGGCCCCGGCCGCGACTGCGGTGAACAGGTCGTCCACCTCGCTGATGCCCAACAGGTGGCGGGGCCGGTCCTCGGGCAGCTCGTCGGTGACCCACCCGACGATGGTGCCCAGGTTCTCCTTCTCCAGCGCCCCGCCGATGCCGAAGCCGTCGAACACCTGGCCGTCCACGTCCATGCCGCCCAGGTCGCGGGCGGCCTGCCGGCGCAGGTCCTCGTACTGGGCACCCTGGATCACACCCCACAGCTGCTGGTAGGGCCGATGGGTGCGCTCGGCGGTGAGACGGGTGTGCTCGGCCAGGCAGCGGATCGCCCACAGCCGGGTGCGCTCCAGCGCTTTCTCCTGGTAGCCGCGGGAGTTCATCAGCGTGGTCAGCTCGTCGAAGGCGAACATGATGTCGGCCCCCAGTCCGTGCTGGATCTGCATGGAGATCTCAGGGGTGAAGCGGTGCACGTCGCCGTTGATGAAGGAGCGGAAGGTGACGCCGTCGTCGTCGACGTGGGCCAGTCGCTCTTTGCCCTCCGCGACGGCGTCGTCCTCCCCGGTGGAGGTGCGGGCGCTGGAGCCGCCGGCGAACTCGCTGGAGAGCACCTTCTTGAACCCGGCGCCCAGGCTCATCACCTGGAAGCCGCCGGAGTCGGTGTAGGTGGGGCCGGGCCAGTTCATGAAGGCGCCCAGTCCCCCGGCCTCGTCCACCAGGTCGTGACCGGGCTGGAGGTACAGGTGGTAGGCGTTGGCCAGCAGGGCCTGCGCTCCCAGCTCACCCATGGTCTCCGGCAGCACCGCCTTGACGGTGGCCTTGGTGCCCACCGGGATGAAGGCGGGCGTGGCGATCGGACCGTGGGGCGTGGAGATCACGCCGGCGCGGGCCTTCTCGCCATGGCGGGCGGTGACCTCGAAGCCGACGTCGGCAGGCAGTTCGTTCACCCTCCCATGCTCCCATGAGCCACCCGCGGTGCCCTGTGATCGCGGTTCCATCCATGGTCACCGGTGGGGTGCTCTCGCATAGGATCCTCCGCAGTGCGCCCGGCGCGCCGCACGGCAGCGCCTGCTGTCCGGAACCTCGGAGAGCCGTGACGGAGCATGGGAGCGGGAGAGCGGAAGGAGATCACGATCAGCTCGCCTGGTGATCAGCCGACCCCGCACGCCCGCCGCGCCGAGCCCATCGGCGAGGACCCGTGGGTCCAGCCCGCCGTGGGGACTGACAGCAGCCCGGAGCGATCCGCGCCGCCCGCCGGTGCGGCCGCCGCACGCTCGATGGCACCTTCCCGGCTGGAGGACTGGACCCAGGGGCCGGTGCCGGCCTCCTCGCTCGACGACTGGCTGCAGGGCCCGCTCGAGGACCACATGGAGCAGTCCGCGGAGGACGCCTGGTCCACCGCGGAGTCCGTGACCGGCCACCCGGACCGCCAGCACCGCGGGGCCACGATCGAGCAGGGCACCGCCGCACCGCTGGGCACCGCGCTCGCTCACGGTGCCGCGCAGGAGGCCGAGGCGACGTCGGCGGCACCTGCGGGCCACCGGGGAGGCACCGGCGCGCGGAAGACCCACCCGGAGCGCCCCGTGTTCCGTCGGGAGCTGCACGGGCTGCGCGCCCTGGCGCTGATGCTGGTGGCGGTGTACCACATCTGGCTCGGCCGGGTCTCCGGCGGTGTGGACGTGTTCCTGTTCCTCTCGGCCTTCTTCCTCACCGGCACCTTCGTGCGCCGTCTGGACGCCGGGCGCCCGCTCGCTGTGCCGCGCTACTGGCTGCACACCTTCAAGCGCCTGCTGCCCCCAGCCGCGGTCACCATCCTCGCCACACTGGTGGCCACCTGGTGGCTGCTGCCGCCTTCGATCTGGCCGACGGTCATGCAGCAGTCCGCCGCGTCCATCGGCTATGTGCAGAACGTCCTGCTGGTGTTCCAGGAGGTCGACTACCAGGCACGCGACGCCGGGGCCTCCTCGCCGCTGCAGCACTTGTGGTCGCTGAGCGTGCAGGGGCAGGCGTTCCTGCTGTGGCCGCTGCTGTTCCTGCTGGCTGTGCCGCTCGCCCGCCGCGGGAAAGCGGTGCGCCGCCCACTGCTGGGCCTGATGGCGCTGATCGTCGCGGCCTCGCTGACCTGGTCGATCATCGAGACCGCGAGCAACCAGCCCGTGGCCTACTTCGACACCGGAGCCCGCCTCTGGGAATTCGCCGCAGGCTCGATGCTCGCCCTCGCTCTGCCGTGGATCGACCATCACACCGGCGCCCGTCGCCCCGAGGACGAGACCGCGCCGCGCTTCGGCACGCAGCGGGCCATGCTCGGCTGGGCCGGTCTCATCGCTCTGCTCGCCTGCGGCATCCTGCTCAACGTCTCCTCGGTGTTCCCCGGCTGGATCGCGATCTGGCCGCTCACCGGCGCCGCAGCCGTCGTCATCGCCGGACATACCGGCACCCGCTGGGGCGTGGACCGGCTGCTGTCCACCCGGCCCGCTGCATTCATCGGCGACATCTCCTACGCGCTGTACCTGGTGCACTGGCCGCTGCTGGTGCTGTGGCTGCACCGCAGCGGCCAGGAACGTGCCGGTCTCCTCGACGGGCTGGTCGTCCTGTTCGCCTCAGGCGTGCTCGCCTGGCTGCTGACACGCCTGGTCGACGCCCCCATCCGTCGCTCCGCCTGGCTGGAGGCCCGCCCCTGGCGCGCCCTGACAGCGGTGGCTGCCAGCATCGCACTGGTACTCGGCGCCGCCGGCGGATGGTGGCTGACACTGACCATGAGCACCCCTCAGCAGCCGGTGGCCTCGGCCGGCCCCGCGCTGCCGACCGACGAGGTCGTCACCGACACCGCACCGGTGATCCGGCCCTTCGGCTGGCAGCTGGGAGAGCAGTGGCCCAACCTTCCCCACGCCTGCGCCGGGCCATGGGCGCCCCCAGAGCCGTTCCACAACGTGACCTGCCAGCAGCTGCTTCCCGGGGACGCCACCGCCGAGGAGACCATCGTGGTGGTGGGAAGCTCGCACGCTCGCCAGTTCATCCCCGCTCTGATCCCCTGGGCCCAGGAGCGCGATGTCCAGATCGTGAACCTCGCGATGGACGGCTGTGCGTTCCAAGCCGGTGCCGAACGCAGCGAGTACTGCAACGGATACGACGAGTACGTGCTGAAGTATGTCGACCAGGTCGAACCGAGCACAGTGCTGACGACGGTCACGCGCAGCGCGCCCGATTCATCGCAGGACGCCATGCACGCCAGCATGGACACAGCCGTGCAGATGCTGCTGGACCGCGGCATCGACGTGATCGCCATGCGGGACACCCCACGCTGGTCGCAGGATCAGTACGAGTGCGCGGAGAAAGAGATCGTCGCGGGCGGCACCCCTGCCGATGCCGATCTCGCGTGCGGCGCGGACGTGGAGGAGAAGCTCGCAGCCGAGAACCCGGCCGCATCACTGGCCGGGCTGCGCGGTGGCGCGGGCCCCTCCGATGCGCCCGCCGACGATGCCGCGTCGGTCACCGTGATCGACGCAACCGAGCACGTGTGTCCGAACGGGCGCTGCTCACCGATCCTCGGCGACACCTACGTGTACATGGACGACAACCACCTCAGCCGGCTCTTCGTCGAGAGGGCGCTCACTGATGTGCTGGCCGGTGCTCTCGACGCGTGAGCTCCGCCTGCCCCGCATGACAGGATGACCCCGATATGTGGACCGATGTGATCCCCGGCGTGATCGTCGCCCTCGTGCTGCTTATCGCACCAGGCGCGGCGGTGCTGCTGTGCTGGCGGGTCCACTGGCCGACCGCGCTGGTCGCGGCTCCACCGGTCTCTCTCGCCCTCGTCCTCCTCTCAGGTCTGCTGGCCCGGCTCGCGGACTCGTGGTGGGGCGTCGACTGGTTGGTGATCGCCACGACGCTGGCCGTGGGGGTCGTCGCGCTGCTGCGGTGGGCCACCCCCTGGGGCCGTCGGATCCCGCGGTGGTCTCCGCTGCCCGCACTCGCCGCCGGCCAGTACCTGATGGGCCAGACGATCGCATGGCTGTTCATGACACCGCTGTTCCTGACCGCCTTCGTGGAGCCCACGACGATCGCACAGCGGTACGACAACGCGTTCCATCTCAATGCCATCTCCGCCATCACGCGCACCGGTCAGGCAACCCCGTTCGACACCGGTGCGCTGCTGCGGGGCTCGATCTACCCCAACGGCTGGCACAGCGCAGCAGCACTGGTCCAGCAGCTCAGCAGTCTGGAGCTCCAGTCAGCCGTGCATGCCCTGACGCTGGTGACGATGCTGGTCGTGTGGCCGTGGTCCATCTGGCTGCTGGTGGAGGTCCTGGCCCGCCCCGGCACCCTGGCCAGGCTCATCACCGGGCCGCTGAGCCTGGCCTTCGCCGGCTACCCCGCGGTACTGCTGGACTGGGGCCTCGTCTACCCGACGATCCTGGGGCTGGCAGTCGCCCCTGCCATGGCGGCGCTGTTCATCCACCTGGCACTCGACCCGGAGCTTCTGCGAAGTCCTGTGCGCACAGCTGGCCTCATCGGACTCACGGGGGTGGGAGTGGGCATCGCCCACCCCAGTGCAGCGCTGTCGGCTCTGATCATCGCCCTGCCGATCGTCGCTGTCGCGCTGGTCCGTCATCTCCGGGCCTCGAGGATCATGGCCAGGAACCCGGCCGGTCCGACGAACGCGCCGGAACCGGGGGAGGGCACGGGTCAGGGGGACGGGCGCAACTCCAGCTCCCTGGCTGGTCGGCTGTCCGCGACGATCCGCGGCGTGAGGGAGATGCCCGGTCCCGCTCAGCTGCGTGCAGCGGTGCTGGCTATTGTGGTGGTCGGCAGCCTCATCCTCTGGGCAGGTCTGGCCCCCAGCACCGCCTCCGCTCCCTGGGTGCCGTTCCAGTCCACACCGCAGGCTCTCGGTGAGGCATTCCTCGGCGGCGCGATCGAGCGGTACACGCTTCTCGTGATCACCTTGCTGAGCGCAGCAGGCCTGATCGGGTCGGCGTTCGGCCGGGGCCGGGATCGGTTGCCGCTGCTGGCGATGCTGGGGCCCGTGATCGTGTACTGGGCCTCCTCGGCTGTCCTGGTCGCGTGGTGGCGCGACCTGCTGTCCGGGTTCATGTACCGCGACAGTCTCCGCACCGCGGCGATGCTCACGGTGACGGCCGTGCCCCTGGCCATATGGGGGGCGCAGTGCACGTGGGACGCGGCAGAGCGCCTGTGGGCCTCGCGCCGGGAGCGGAAGCGGACCGCCTCGCTCCGGTCCGCGAGCGGTGACGGTGCCGAGGGCCGTGCCGGCGGTGGGTCCCGAGCTGCGAGCAGCGAAGCGAGCGCGCCCCGTTCCCGCGCAGTGATCCTCACGGTCGCCGGAGTCCTCGTGTCCACGGTGCTCGCCTGGCACGTCTCGTCCCATCCTGAGGTGCGGCAACGCTATTACACGGCAGCCGAGGCCTACCGGACCTGGGACGGCTCCGAGATGCTGTCCCCCACGGAGTTCGAGATGCTGGAGGACCTGCCGGAGCACGTACCGGGGGACGCGTACGTCATCTCGGACCCCTGGGAGGGCGGCGGGCTCGTGTACGCCTTCACCGGGCGCGAGGTGTCCCGGCTCTACATGACGCTGTCACGGACACCGGCCGAGCGGTACCTCGACGACAACTTCAAGCACATAGCCTTCGACCCGAAGATCTGCGGCACGCTGCCCGAGGACCGCCCCCTGTACTTCCTCGATCTCGAGGAGCTGCGGATCTACGACGACGACATCGAGGTCTCCGGGTTCGAGGGGTACGAGGGGATCACGGAGCACACCCCCGGCTTCGACCTCGTCCACCAGGTCGGCGACACGTACCTGTACGAGGTCACCGCCTGTTGAGGCGGGGATCGCACTCGTACGGGCCCCGGTCGCCGAGGTGATGGTTCAATGACCGGATGACACCCCCGAATGACCGCCCGCTACGTGGTGCGCGACGGCGCGGTCATCGCCTAGTCCGCCCCGGAAGGTGCCGGTGCCAAGAGCAGCTGGCGGATCGTCGGCTCCCACACGCACTCCCCGGCCCTGAAGCTCAAGCCGAACCCGCAGCTCGGCGGGGAGGGGCTCTCGCAGGTGGGCGTGGAGATCTACGGGGGGTCCGCTGCTGAACTCGTGGCTGGGCCGCGAGCTGCGGCTGGCCGGGCAGTTGGCCCTGCGCGACGGCACCACGGTGCTGGTGGACACCCCGCCCCTGCTGCGGGACCGAGGTCATGTCCCGACCGTCGTCCCCCAGCTTGCCGTCCATCTGGATCGCGGGGTCAATGCCGAGGGACTGAAGCCGGATCCGCAGCGGAACATGCAGCCGATCCTGGGGATCGGCCCGGCGGACGTGCTGGAGGTCCTGGCTGAGCGGGCCGGTGAGCACGAGGGCCGGCGCATCGGGGTGGACGAGATCGTCGGCTTCGACGTGGTGACCATGGATGCGCAGGAGCCGGCCCTGCTCGGTGCGAGCGAGGAGTTCCTGGCCTCCGCGCGCCTGGACAACCTCTCCTCCGTCCACGCGGAGGTGCAGGCCCTGATCACCGTGGCCTCCACTCGCCGCGACACGGACGCCCCCATCGCCCTGATGGTCGCCAACGACCACGAGGAGGTGGGCTCCGCCACCCGCTCCGGCGCGGGCGGTCCCTTCCTGGAGGATGTGCCGGTGCGCATGCACGAGGCCGTCGGCGGAACCGACTCCACGCGCCGACGCGCCTTCGCGGGCTCGATGGTGCTCTCGGTCTATGCCGGGCACGCCGCCCACCCCAACTACCCCGAGCGGCACGATCCAGTGACCCGGCCACGCCTGGGCGGGGGCCCGATGCTGAGGATCAACGCCCAGCAGCGGTACGCCACCGACGCGGTGGGGATCGCCGCGTTCGTCCAGGCCTGCGAGGAGGCCAGCGTGCCCCACCAGCACTTCGTGTCCAACAACGCGATGCCCAGGTCGACATGGTCCTGAGCCAGCGCTGAGAGCGCCATCGTCCACGCGGCTGCTCGGCCGCCGTTCTGCGGCTCACGCCCCTGTCGAGCGCCGGCGCCTCATCCGACGGCCGAGAACCAGCCCGAGCATGCCGAGGGCCACATCAGCGATGGTCAGCACCAGTCGCGACAGGATGACGACGACGAGCACTCCCCCCGCGGCGAGGCTCCCTCCGAGGACGACCGCCAGGATCACCTCGCGCACGCCTGCCCCGGCCGGAACGAAGATCACGAGGAAGCCGACGCTCCATGCCATCGCGTACCCGCCGATGCACAGCAGCAACGTGGGAACATCCGGTGTCATCCCCACCCCGACCGCCAGTACCCAGACCTGCACGCCGGCTGCGATCCATGACGCCAGCGTCCATGCCAGTGCCTCACCGACCCCCCTCCAGGTCAGTGCAGTCTCCAGAGGGGGACGTCGAGTCAGCCGCAGGAGCATCCCGAGCAGGCGGTTCAGCACAGGGGGCATCAGCACCGCGACCACCACCGGCAGAGCGACGAAGGCCCAACCGAAGCGATCAGCGATCTCGCTGGGGGCGAACGGCACCACGGCAAGGGCCAGCAGCAGACCGCCGACGAGAGAGAGCAGCACCGCGACAGCCATCGCTGAGACGGAGCGACGACGAGGCACATCGTGATCCGACCCGACTTCGGCGGCCGCCACGATGTTCCACACCCCGCCTGGCACGTACTTGCCCAGCTGGGAGACGAGGAACACGGATGCTGTCGCGGACGGTGCCAATCGGGAGCCCAGGTCCGCGAGAACCGCCCTCCACGCCATCATCGTCAAGAGCACATAGATGAGGGACAGGACCAGGGCCGCTCCGACCGCCCAGGGCGCAGTCCGTCCCAGAGCATCCACCACCTCATCCCAGCGTGCAGCGATCGCCCAGATGGCCAGTCCGAGAGCCAGGAGAAGGAATCCTGCCCGAACCGGCGTGGAGCGCAGCACCTCCAGAATCCGCCCCATCAGCGCACCGCGCACAGTCTGGCCTCGAGATCGGCCACGACCTCGTGGGGCCGGAACCTGTCCCGAGCTCGCTCCGAGCGCTCGCGCGCGGAGTCGAGAGCGGAACTGTCGTTCGCCAGCGTCTGGAGCGCGGAAGCCATCGCGTCGTCGTCACCGGCTGGCACGAGCACCGCGGCATCAGCCAGGACCCTGCGCTGCGGTGCGGTATCGCTGGTGATGTCGACGCAGCGGGCGGCGATTCCCTGATAGACCTTGTTCGGCACGACATCGGCAGCCTTGGGGGTCGTGCCCGTGATGCCCAGGCAGACATCATGATCGGCCACGAGCGCCGGCAGGTCCGCCCCATCGACCCACGGGACCCACTGGACCTCATCGACGCCCTCGAGGATCCGGCGGCACTCAGCGTGGTCCTGCCCTGACCCGATCAACGTGGCGCGGAACGGCACATCACGGTCGTGGAGACGGCGCAGTGCCCGTGCGATCGTCGGCGTCCCCTGCAACGGAGTGAACAGGCCGAAGAACACGATCCGCAACGGGCCCTGAGAACGACGGCCATGGGCCACCTCGAACCATGCCTCGGGGGCGCCCACGGCTGCGATGACAGCACGCTCTTGCTGAACGGGGGTGAGGCGGGCTTGATGCTCTGCGGTGTCCACAACGATCACGTCTGCCGCCCCGAGCGCGATCCGGTCAAGGAGCCGGAGAGCGCTCAGCAGGAGCGTTCCCTTCGCACCCCGATCCGATGCCGTCCCTGCGGCGAAGATCAGATGGTCCAGGACGATCGGGGTCCGGGGAAAGAGGAGGCGCGCCAGAAGAACGTCGAAGTGCCCCATGTACCCCACCATCACGGCGTCAGGAGCGGCTGCGCCTCGGAAACGCAGGCTGCCCAACGCGAGGCGTGTCCACCGATCGGCGAGGCGCGCGGCGAGAAGACCGGCTCGCCATGGCTTCTGAAGCATCTCGACCCGCTCAGCAGTGGAGAAGCCGAGCGGGCGGTTCAGGCGGGAGACCTGCCACCCGCGGTCCGCCATCCCCTCCAGGAGCACCCGGATGCGCGGATGGGCCGACTCGTCGAAGGTGCCGAAGCCGAGGAGCCGACTCACGCGTGGGGACCTCGACGCTCCTGCGGTGAGGCAGGTTCGAAGAAAGCCGTCTGCACAAGGGCCTCTCCGGCGGAGTGCGGATCGTAGGACGCGACGGGTGCCCCAGCGCGAGGCAGGGGTGCTGCGGCGAGAGCAGGATCTCCGTACTCGAGGCGCTTGAGACGTTCGAGTGACTCCTCGATGAGCGTGCGGTTGGTGCGCTGCAGGTCCGCGATGATCATGAGCACCAGGCTCATGAACGAGCACATCAGCAGGGTGGAGCCGAAGACGAGGGACTGGGTGTGGCCGCCGCCCTGGCCCTGCACGAAGAAGTACAGGAAGCGCACGAACGGGATGGCGCCCAGCACTCCCATCGCGATGGCGATCCACAGCAGCACCTGGTGCGGCTTGAACATCAGGTACGCGCGGACGATCGCGGACCCGGACTTCGCCATGTGCTGGAAGATGTTGTTGAACAGCCGCGACTCACGGGTCTTGGGGTTCGTGTCGATCGGGACCGACGCGATCCGCAGGCGCTTGTTGCCGGCCTGGATGATCGTCTCCATGCAGTAGGAGAACTGCGTGATGACGTTCAGGCGGAGCAGCGCGCCCTTGGAATAGGCGCGGAAGCCGGAGGCGGCGTCGGGCAGCTCGGTCTCCGCGGCGAGGTTCACCACATGCGAGCCGACCTGCTGCATGACCTTCTTGAACGGTGAGAAGTGCGCGATCTTCTTGGTCTGACGGTCGGCGATCGCGATGTCCGCCTCGCCTGCGATCACGGGGGCGACCAGGTCGGCGATGCGCTCCTGCTTGTACTGGTTGTCGCCGTCGGTGTTGACGACGATGTCGGCGCCGTGGGCGAGGGCGTAGTCGACCCCGTCGCGGAAGGAGCGCGCGAGTCCCATGTTCCTCGCATGTCGCACGATGTGCTTGACGCCGTGGGCCTGGGCGACCTCGATGGTGCGGTCGGTGGAGCCGTCATCGATGATGAGCACCTCGACGGAGTCGACGCCGGGCAGCTCCTTCGGGATCGTGTCGAGCACCATCGGGAGCGTCTGCTCCTCGTTCAGGCACGGGATCTGGACGAAGACCTTCATGGGGACATCACCTTGTCGTGGACGTGACCGGGCCCCGCGGACTCTTCCGCTGAAGGCCCCCGGCACTGCGCGGAACCGCGTCAGTGTATCCAGAACGACCTGGGACGAGCAGTTACGACGCTCACCCCGGCCGCGTGAGCCCGCGCACCAGCGGGGGTCGACGCCCGCCCCTCTAGGCTGGGCATGCCGCGTCCACGTCACGAGGAGCCTCCATGCGTCGCCCCAGCCCGCTCGATTTCGTCGTGACCTCGGGGATCGTGATCATGGTGCTCGCCGCGACCACGGCCCGCAGCCTCCTCACCCCGCTGTTCTCCTCGGGGGACGAGATGGCCCACTTCGATTACGCGGTGCAGGTGTGGCACGGGGACCTGCCGGTCTTCGAGGACGGTCTTCAGGTCGAGTTGCCGTGGGGCGTCCGCCCGCCCGTGCAGTGGACCTCCCAGCACCCGCCGTTGTTCTACGTGCTGCTCGCGCCGGTCGTCGGGCCGCTGTACGACTCAGGGAGTCCGTACCTCGCCGGCATGTCCGGTCGCATGGTCAACACCGTGATCGCCGCCGTGCTGTGCGCCGCCGTCATGTGGGCCGTGCGACCGCTCTGCGGGGGCCGCCGCTGGCTCCCGTGGATCGCGGGTCTCACCGCCGCCTCCTCTCCCTGGGTCATGGGCGTGGGCAGCGCGATCTACAACGACAACATGGCCGCCCTCGAGATCACGGTGGTGCTCGGTGCAGCCCTTCGGCTGATCACCCTGCCACGCGAGGGTACGGGCGTCTTCGCCACCCGGAGCGGCATGTGGTGGGTGCTCGGGATCGCCGCCGTGGCCGCTGCGTCCACCCGGTTCGCGCTGGTGCCGATCGTCGCCGTGGTGTTCGGCACGCTGGTGCTGCGGGGGCTCCTCGCGCCGGGCCCGCTCCCGCGCCGCTCATGGCTGCTGCGCCCCGTGCTCATCGGGATCGCGATGATCGCGGCGACGGGCTGGTTCTACCTGCGCAACGTGCGGCTGACGGGGACCGTCGCCGGCGGGCACCCCGATTGGGCGAAGGCGAACACGGGCCGCACCTCTCCCCCGGCGCCGCTCGAGGTGGCCGCGGATCCCGTCTACTGGTCGAAGCTGCTCGGGATCTTCTCTCCGGGGAATACCCCGGACGGCCTGACTCTCTGGGCTCTGCTCGCGGCTCCCGCCCTGCTCGGTGCGGTGCTCGCGACCGTGCTGGGCGCCGCCTCCCGCCGAGGGCGGAGCGCGCCGCACGGCTCCCGTACCCCGGGGGCGGCCGAGCGGCCCGTCGCCCTGGCGGGCGTGGCGATGCTGGCGGCCGTCTCCGGCCTCCTGATCACGATGCAGTTCGTGTACGTCTCCGCGGCGGCGGGGAACCTCTTCCCCCGCTATTCGCTGCCGATCCTCTCCGTGACCTGCTTGCTGATCGCCTGGGGCCTCGGCGGTCTTCGCCGGGCCGCGCCGCTCCTGGTGCTCGCGTGGTCCGCGACGGCCTGGTGGCAGATCGTCGTGTTCCTGCTCGGACGACCGCGCACCGCGGCCCGGGGCCAGGCCGAGCTCCGCCCAGACCTCGCGCTACCGCTGGTGGGCTTCGCGGTCGCGGCCGCCGTCGTGACCGTCGCCGCGGTGCTGATCGGGGTGGTCATGACGTCGCGACCGGCTCCAGGCGGCCCTGGGCGTCGAGCTCGTCGAGTAGCGGCCCCGGCATGACCCATGCGTGGTAGCCGTAACTCTCCACCCCGCTGATCATCCGCGCGCCCTTCGCACTGCCCTCGGGCCAGATGTCGCAGCCCAGGACGATCTGCGCCTGGGACGTGTTGCGATCCATGGTCACGTCCATCGTGGTGGGTGAGATCCAGTACGCGAGTTTGTTCTGGACGACGGCGTTGTTGCTGAGCCCGGGCGTGCAGAAGCGGTCGAAGTCGACCGTGAGCTCGCCGTCGTGCTCGGCCTCGAGGCGGTTGATCTCATCAGCCAGGACCGGGCGGCCGCCCTCGAGCTGCTGGAAGTGATCGGTGGCGCGCGTCGAGGCGATCGTGCCGACGCTCGCGAGGACCATGAGCACCGCGACGAGTACCTCGCCGCCGCGACGGCCCAGCCGACCCGCGCCCGTGAGCGCGGCGAGCAGCAGCAGGGCGGGGATGCTCGCGAGCAGCCAGAAGCGGTTCTCGTTGGTGAGGCTCGGCATGAGGCCCCACTGCCAGGTCTCGCTGGTCGCCGTCGGCAGCGTCGAGAACCAGGGCATAACGGCCGGGATATGCGCAGGTGTCACATAGCCCCACGTGGGGGCGTCCGGGGCGAGCCACAGGACGGTCACGCCAACGAGGCCCGCTGTGAGCACGAGCGCTGTGGCGAGCACGCGGCGCGACAGCCCCCGCACGACCGCGCCGAGGCCCAGTGCGACGAGCAGCGCGGTCACCGGGTCGAGGTAGCGCCCGTACAGCCAGGCGTCGAGCCGGCGCCAGGAGGCGAGGTAGAGGGCGGTCTCGTTGGACCACTGGCCGACGGACAGCACCACCACGCCGAGCAGCATCGCGCCGATCAGGCACACGGGGCCGATCGCGTGCTCTCGCCGCAGCTCACGCCACACGAGCACAAGCATGACGACGAGGCCCACGACGACCAGCCCGAGCGATCCGACCGTCTGCTCCCACGACTGGCCAATAACCACGCGCAGGATGATCGAGGGTCGTGAGCCGAGGAGGTTGCCCAGCAGCTTCTCGCCCTGGCTGAAGCCGCCGCCGAGATACTGGTTGAGCAGGCCGCCGGACCAGAAGGCTAGGTAGCCGATCGGGAGCAGCACGACGAGGCCCGCGAGCGAGGCCCTCCACGAGCGGATCGCCAGGCACAGCAGCCAGATCGCGCACGCGATGAGTAGCACCACTGCCCGAGAATGGGTCGAGGTGAGGACGGCCGCGGCGATCGCGAAGACGATCGCGCGCGGGACCGTGGGCTTCTCCCAGAGGCGCAGGGCCGCGAGGACCGTCCAGGCGAGGGCGAGGAAGAGCAGCTTCTCGCTGGTGACGTAACCGGTCTGGACGGTACGCGCGGGCATCGACATGACGAACGAGGCGACCACGACGGACTGCGGCGTGCTGAGGCCCACGCGGGTGATCGCGCGGGACAGCGGCCAGATCGTGACGATCGCGGCGATCACGCCGAGCCCGATCGCGACCCGGTAGGCGACGGCGGGGTTCGAGGTGAACCACCAGATCGGGGCCATGATCGCGCTCCACGCCGGGAAGTAGCCGGCGCCGCGAGGCGGGGTGGGCATGCCGGCGCCGGAGAGAAACTTCGAGTACTGCAGTAGCACAATCTCGTCGAAAGGGAACGAGGGGGTGCGGGCGCCCCAAGCGATGACAACGTGGAGCGTGAGGGCGAGCACCACGCTCACCACGGCGCCCCAGCGCCACAGTGGTCCGAGGCCGCGAGCGGCGCCCTCAACGGGGGCGCGGCGGGGATGCGGGTCCGATGCCGCTGTCGCTCCGGGGTCAGCGCTCACGGTCATCGGTTCTCACGGTCCTCAGTTCTCGGTGGCGATGGACCCTCGGGGCGATCGGTCCTCGAGGGCGGGGGACGCACCGGTGCTCGCGCGCCCGGTCCCCCACGGCAGGGCCCGAGCTTACCGGCGAACCGCCCGCGACCCGGCAATCAGCACCGCGCGGCGTACCGCTCGCGCACGAGCGCCGCGATGAGGTCCGCCTGCTGCAGGGAGCGCTCGCGCCCCTCGGGCAGATGCGCGTCGAGCTTCGCCTGGACCTCGCCGCGTTGCTCTTCGAGCTGCTCGAAGCGCTTCCAGAGGTAGCCCGGCTCGAGCTGGCAGCGGCCGATCAGGTGCCGCAGCTGCCGGGGGCCGAGCTCGCGGTCCACGAACAGGAGGTCCTGGCCCGGCAGCAGGTGCTCGTGGATGCGGGTGCGCTCGGGGAACGATCGACGATCCCGAGAACTCCACGTTCTTGAACAGCGTCGGCCGTGATCCGTCGCACCGGCTCCGTCCCGCGGCGACCCCCCGCGCACGGGTACGATCTGGTCCCATGCGAATCACGACCGTGGGATGCGGATACCTGGGCGCCGTCTACGCCGCCTCGATGGCCTCGATCGGGCACGAGGTCCTCGGCCTGGACGTCGACCAGAAGAAGATCGACGATCTGAAGAAGGGCATCGCCCCCTTCCACGAGCCCGGCTTCGAGAAGGTCCTCACCGAGGCCCTGGCGTCCGGCCGCCTGCGCTTCTCCACCGACTACGCCGACGCCGCGGACTACCAGGTCCACGTGATCTGCGTGGGCACCCCGCAGCAGATCAACGGCAGCGGGGCCGACCTCACCTACGTGCACGCCGCCGTCGATGCCCTCATCCCGCACCTGGACAAGTGCCCCGACGGCCGCAGCCTGCTGGTAGGCCGCTCCACCGTGCCGGTGGGCACCGCGCAGATCCTCGCGCAGAAGCTCAAGGACGCCGGGACGGACACCCTGCTGGCCTGGAACCCCGAGTTCCTCCGCGAGGGCTTCGCCGTCAAGGACACCCTGTACCCCGACCGCATCGTCTACGGCCTGCCGGACGACGGGGCCGAGGCCGCCGAGGCCAAGGCCCTTCTGGACGAGGTCTACGAGCCGATGCTGAAGGCCGACACCCCACTGGTGACCGGCAACTATCCGACCGCCGAGCTGGTGAAGGTCTCCGCGAACTCCTTCCTGGCCACCAAGATCTCCTTCATCAACGCCGTCGCCGAGGTCTGCGAGGCCACCGGCGGCGACGTCTCCGTGATCGCCGAGGCGATCGGCCTGGACGACCGCATCGGCCCGAAGTTCCTGCGCGCCGGCGTCGGCTTCGGCGGCGGCTGCCTGCCCAAGGACATCCGTGCCTTCATGGCCCGCGCCGGCGAGCTCGGCGCCGGGGAGGCCCTGTCCTTCCTGCGCGAGGTCGACATGGTCAACAACCGTCGTCGCGACCACGTCGTGAACCTGTCCCGGGAGATGCTCGGCGGCAGCTTCACCGGTAAGAAGATCGCCGTGCTCGGCGCCGCCTTCAAGCCGGACTCCGACGACACCCGCCAGTCCCCCGCCCTGTACGTCGCCTCGAAGCTCTCGGGCCGCGGCGCCGACGTCACCGTCACCGACCCGGCGGCCAACGAGCGCGTGAAGACCGAGCGCCCGAACCTGAAGGTCGCTAAGGACGCGTTCGAGGCCGCGAAGGACGCCGAGCTGGTCCTGCTGCTCACCGAGTGGGACGAGTTCAAGCAGCTCGATCCGGTCGCCCTGAAGGAGGTCGTCGCCGAGGCGCGCTTCATCGACGGCCGCAACGTGCTGAACCCCGCCGCCTGGCGCGAAGCCGGCTGGGACTACCGTTCCATGGGTCGTCCCTGATCCTCGGGCCTCGCCCGACGCCGACGCCGACGCGTCATCTCCGCCGCCCCGGTCATCTCCCCGGTGACCGGGGCGGCGGTCTGTTTGAATGAGGAACATGACTGCGCAGCGCACCGAGACCCTCACCTGCCCGGACGCCGAGGCCCGCGAGTTCATCGAGGACCTCGGCGCTTTCGTGACCGCCTCACCCTCTTCCTTCCATGCCGCCGCCGAGGCCGCGCGGCGCCTCGAGGAGGCGGGGTTCTCCCGCCTGGAGGAGACCGAGGACTGGGCGGGCGCGGAGTCCGTGACCGGCGCGCGCTACGTGGTGCGCGACGGCTCCGTGATCGCGTGGGTGACGCCGGGTGATGTGTCCGCCGCGACCCCGTGGCGGATCCTCGGCGCGCACACCGACTCGCCGGCCTTCAAGGTGAAGCCGAAGCCGTCGATCGGCGCTGAGGGCTTCGCCCAGGTCGGGGTCGAGGTGTACGGCGGCCCACTGCTGAACTCCTGGCTGGATCGCGACCTTCGCCTGGCTGGCCGTCTCGTGCTCGATGACGGCACCACCCATCTGGTCTCCACCCCGCCGGTGCTGCGCATCCCGCAGCTCGCGGTCCACCTGGACCGCGGCATCAACGCCGAGGGCTTGAAGCTCGACCCGCAGCGCCACATGCAGCCGGTCGCCGGCCTCGGCGAGGTCGACATCGTCGGCCTGCTCGCGCGCTGCGCCGGCGTCGATCCCGAGCGGATCCGCGGTATGGAGGTCGTCACCGTCGACACCCAGGAGCCCGCCATGATCGGCGCCGGGGAAGAGCTGTTCGCCTCCGCCCGCCTGGACAACCTGGCCTCGACCCACGGCGGGGTGCGCGCCATCATCGACGTCGCCGCCGCGGCCCTTCCGAGCGGGCCGATCGCCCTGTTCATCGCCAACGACCACGAGGAGGTCGGCTCCTCGACGCGGTCCGGCGCCGGCGGTCCGTTCCTCGAGGACATCCTGGTGCGCATGCACGCCGCACTCGGCGGGGACGACTCGTCGCGACGGCGCGCCAGCGCCTCCTCGATGGTGCTGTCCTGCGACACCGGCCATGCCGCCCACCCGAACTACCCCGAGCGCCACGATCCGGCGAACCGTCCGCGCCTGGGCGCCGGCCCGCTGCTGAAGATCAACGCACAGCAGCGCTATGCGACCGATGCCGTCGGCGCCGCGTCCTTCGCCGCCGCCTGTGCGCAGGCGGGTGTGCCGTTCCAGGAGTTCGTCTCCAACAACGCGATGCCCTGCGGATCCACCATCGGCCCGATTACGGCCACCCGCCTAGGGATCACCACCATCGACTGCGGCGTCGCCCTGCTGTCGATGCACTCCACCCGCGAGCTGTGCGCCGTGGTGGATCCGCTGATGCTGCAGAAGGCGTCGGTCGCCTTCCTCACGCCTCGCCACTGACCCCACACCGCCACACAGGAGGGCCGGCCCGACGACGTATCGGACCGGCCCTCACTGTCTCGAGGACAGCCTGCGAAACCGGGTGTTCGCCGCGTGCCCCTCAGCCCTGCTTCGACTGCTGGCCGCGGAGCTTCTTGCGGGCGATGGTCTCGATCCGGGCGACGACCGCGCGCACCTCGCCGACGACCTGCGCATCGGGGCCGTGCTCGAGCAAGGTCGGGAGCCGACGGGCGGCGTCGTTGACACGCTCGGGGGGCTGGTCATCGGTGCTCCTTCGGGGATGCCTCGGTCCGGTCATCGGCGGGGTGGCCCGCCGCCTTCTGCGAGGCTCTCACGTCCACGCCGAACAGGGTGTGGAACGCGGCGACATACTGTTCGGCCCGTCCGTTGACGGCGAGCTCCCGGGCGCGCACCGTCGGCGGGTGCAGCACCTTCGCGGCGATCCGCGTCAGGCCGCGCTCGAACTCCGCGGCGACCTCGTCGCCGAAGCGGCTGCGGATCCGGCCGACCTCGTCGTCGAGAGCACCGGAGACGCTGCCGCGCAGGTAGCTGATGGCCGGGTCGACGCTGCGTATGCGGCGCCGAGCGATGAAGCTGCGCACGCCCTCATCGAGGATGGCGCGGGCCTGCTGCTTCTGCCCGTCGTCGTCGATGTCGTGCGCCAGATCGGCGAGGCTGATGATCCGCACGTCCTCGCGTCCGCGCAGATCGGGGTGCAGATCCGAACGCAGGGCCAGGTCCAGGACGACCAGCGCGCGGGAGTCGCGCCCGGCGAGATGCTCAGGCCGTAACACCGCGTCGCCCTGGCCGGAGGCGGCCACGACGAGGTCGGCGTGGGCAACGGCCTCCGGGAGCATCCCCGTGGGCACCGCCTGCACCCGGTGGCTGCTGGCGAAGGCCTCGGCCCGACCCGTCCCGGAGTGGACACGGATGTCCCGGGTGCCGCGACGGCGCAGATCTGCGGTGATCACACGGGCATAGGAGCCGGTGCCGATCACGAGCACGGCGGCGTCGGCGATCCCGAGGTCCAGGACGTCGGCGGCGCGATCCAGGGCGACCGCCCCGCCGGTGCGGCCGACCGCACCGAGCCCGGTGGTGGAGGCGACCTGCTTGGCGTGACGCTGCCCGATCTGGAACAGGTCGTTGAGCATCGCGGTGGTGCGGCCGGCAG
Source organism: Brachybacterium sp. p3-SID1565 (assembly GCF_025143785.1). Classification (NCBI taxonomy): domain Bacteria; kingdom Bacillati; phylum Actinomycetota; class Actinomycetes; order Micrococcales; family Dermabacteraceae; genus Brachybacterium; species Brachybacterium sp. p3-SID1565. The sequence continues at coordinate 21,925 of NZ_JAMBDS010000015.1, read as the reverse complement.
CGAGCGCCGAGCTGAAGGCGGTGCGAACCTGACCGGCGATCTCCGACTCGCCCACCACCCGGGAGCGCAGCCCGGCCATCACCTCGTACAGATGGGCGGCGGCTTCACTGTCCATGAGCGCGTCGACGTGGGAGGCGACCTCGTCGCGCTCCATCCCTGAGCACTGGGCGATCGCATCGACGGTGGCGGCGACGGCGTCGTGGAACCGTTCGGCGTCGAGGTAGATCTCCAGTCGGTTGCAGGTGGCGATCACCACAGTCCCGTGGATGCAGTCGACATGGGCCAGGAGGTCGTCGATCTGGTCGGCGCCGCGGGAGAGCGCGTCGAGCACCCCGAGGTCGAGGTGCTCATGGGAAGCGCGCACGGCCACAAGCATGCCGACGATCCTACGACTGATGTCACCTTGGCACCGCCCCCACAGCCACCTCTGTGACGAGTCGTGCACAATGGGGTCGCCATGACAGAAAACAGCACGTCAGAGGCCGTATTTAGCGACACGGCGTCATATCGCGATCGCGTCCGGTCCCACCTGCCACAAGACCATCCGCTGCAGCGCTCGAGCGCCGACTCCGGCACCGCCGAGGCACCCCTGCTGGCCCGTTACCGAGGGGTCAGCACCGACGCCCCGCCGAGTGTGTGGTTCATGCGCCAGGCCGGGCGGTCCCTGCCTGAGTACCGGAAGCTGCGCGAGGGCACCACGATGCTGGACTCGTGCCTGATCCCGGAGATGGCTGCGGAGATCACAGTGCAGCCCGTGCGCCGCCACCGCGTGGATGCGGGCATCTTCTTCTCCGACATCGTGGTGCCGATGCGCCTGGCCGGCCTCGAGGTGGAGATCAAGCCCGGAGTGGGCCCCGTCTTCGCCCGTCCCGTGCGCACCGAGACCGACGTCGATGCCCTGCCCGTGCTGGACGACTCCTTCGAGGAGGCCCTGGAGCCGATCCGTGAGGCCGTGCGCCTCACCGTCGCCGAGCTGGGATCCACTCCCCTGATCGGCTTCGCCGGCGCCCCCTTCACCGTGGCCTCCTACCTGGTCGAGGGGGCACCGAGCCGGGACCACCTGGCCGCACGAGCGCTGATGCGCTCGAAGCCGCAGGTGTGGGACCGCCTGGCCGCCTGGGTGGCCGAGGCCTCCGGTCGCTTCCTGCGCGCGCAGGTGCTGGCCGGCGCCTCCGCCGTCCAGCAGTTCGACTCCTGGGCCGGTTCGCTCTCCGAGCACACGTACCGCACCGGGGCCCTGCCCCATTCCCGCGCCCTGTTCGACCACGTCGCGGACCTGCCGGTGCCGCGCGTCCACTTCGGGGTGGGGGCCGCGCACCTGCTGGCCCCGATGCATGAGGCAGGCGCCACCGTGATGGGTGTGGACCACCGCATCACGCTCGCCGAGGCCGCCGCACATCTGCCTCCCGGCACCCCCCTGCAGGGGAACATCGACCCGGCCGTGCTGTTCACCTCGGAGCAGGTGCGCTTCGCCGAGGCCGATCGGGTGCTCGCCGACGGCGCCGCCGCGGCCGGTCACGTGGTGAACCTGGGCCATGGCGTCCCGCCGGAGACGGACCCGCAGGTGCTCACCGACCTGGTCGCCCACCTGCACGAGCAGCCCCCCGCCTCGGCTTCCTCGTCGGACGGCTCTTCGTCGTCGCAGGGCTTGTCCACGGCCGGTGCGCCCGCCCAGTCGGGCGCCGGCGGCGTCGAGGCTCCTGCCACCACCGGGGCCGCCGGATGAGCTCACCCGAGCGCACCGTCGTCGTCGGCGGCGGCATCGCGGGCCTGCTGGCCGCCCGGCGACACGCCCTCGCGGGCCGACGGGTGACCCTGCTGGAGGCCGAGCCCTCCACCGGCGGGGCGATCGCCGCCCGCACCGTCGGCGGGATCGACATCAACATCGGTGCGGAGGCCTGGTCGGTCGGCAGCGGCGCGGTCGAGGCGCTGATCGCGCAGCTGGGCCTGGCCGATCAGGTGGTCTCCCCCGTGACCGGTCGGGGCAGCCGCCTGGTCTCCGCCGCCGGCGTGCACATCGCGCCGCCCGGGGGCATGTTCGGCATCCCGGCCCGGCCCCTGTCCCCCGAGACCCGCAAGGTGCTGGGGACCACCGGGGCCCTTCGTGCCTGGGCCGAACGCCTCCTGCCGGCCTCCTGGGGGCTGCGTCCGGGCGTCACCCTCGGTGACTACGTGCGCTGCCGGATGGGCAGGCGCGTGGTGGATCGACTGGTCGCACCCCTCGTGGGCGGGGTGCACTCCGCTGATCCCTACTCCCTGGAGCTGGCCTCGACCCTGCCCCGCCTGCCCGACGCCGTGCGGGAGAACGGCTCCCTCGCCGCTGCGGTGCGGTCCCTGCGCCCGGCGACCTCCCGCTCCTCCCGTGGCGGGGCAGGCACGGCCGTGCAGGCCCTCACCCCCACCATGGCCGAGCTGCCCCGGGCGCTCGAGGCGCAGCTGCGCAGCCACGGCGGCGAGGTGCTCACCGGAACCCGCGCACTCGCCGTCGCACGCAAGGACGACGGCACCTGGCAGGTCACGGCGTTCGGCACGGACCGAGGCGCCAGCAGCAGTGGTGCAGCTACCAGTGGTGCAGCCACCAGTGGTGCCGACGGCACCGAGGTGCGCCTGGAGGCCGAGCACCTCGTGCTGGCCTGCCCGCCCGATGTCGCTGCGACCCTGCTGGAGCAGGCCCTGCCCACGCTGGCCCGTGCGATTCCCTCCGCGCCCGCGGTGCCGGTGCGATTGGTGGCCCTGGTGCTGGAGGCTCCCGCACTGGACTCCTCGCCCTCGGGCACCGGCGCCCTGGTGGCGGCCGGCACCCCCGGGGTGCGCGCCAAGGCCCTCACCCACGCCACCGCCAAGTGGGAGCACGTGCGCCGCGCGGCCGACGGCCTGCACGTGGTGCGTCTGAGCTACGGCCGTCCCGGGGAGGAGCTTCCCGAGGACGACTCCCACGGCCCTGACGGCACCGAGGGCACCATCGTCGACCTGGCCCTGGCCGATGCCTCCACGATCCTGCGCACCCCGCTGGACCGCTCCCAGTTGCGGGCCGCCCGCGTGATCACCTGGCAGCGTGCCATGCGCCGCCCCGGCCCCGGCCATCGCGAGGCCCTGGACGCGATCACCGAGCTGCTGGCCCAGGAGCCGAGCCTCGAGCTGGTGGGGGCCTGGCGGGCCGGCACCGGCATCGACGCGATCGTGCGGGCTGACGCCCGCGCCATGACCATCCCCGACCCATCCACCCACCGAGTCCAGGAGGACCGCCCATGACCACCCAGCACCCCGCCCCCTCCCGCCCCGAGGGCCACGACAGCCCCGACAGCGCCGGCAAGGAGATCACCCGCTACACCTCCTACACCGTGTTCCGCCGCCTGGGCGGCTTGGCCGCCGAGGGTGCGGCCAGCCCCGAGCAGCTCACCACCGCCGTGGAGGAGACCATCTCCCTGATCGAGGCCGACGGCTGCGAGGTGCTCGGCTTCTACGACGTCTCCGGATTCCGCGCCGAGGACGACCTGATGCTGTGGTTGGCCGCGGAGGAGCCCGAGGCCCTGCAGGCCGGGCTGCGCACGCTGGAGAACTCCCTGGCGGGCACCCTGCTGCACCGCGAGTGGGCAGCCGTGGGCGTGCACCGCGCCGCCGAGTTCACCCGCTCCCACATCCCCTCGTTCATGACGAAGAACCGCGGTCGCAAGCAGTGGATCTGCGTGTACCCCTTCGTGCGCTCCTACGAGTGGTACCTGCTGCCGGAGGAGGAACGACGCCGCATGCTGATCGAGCACGGGAAACTGGGCCGCGACTTCCCGCAGGTCAACGCCAACACGGTGGCCTCCTTCGCCCTGGGCGACTACGAGTGGCTGCTGAGCTTCGAGGCCGATGACCTGCACGATCTGGTGGACATGATGCGGCACCTGCGCTACTCCGATGCCCGCCTGCACGTGCGCGAGGAGCTGCCGTTCCACACCGGCCGCCGCCTCGACTCCGCCGCCGACATCGCCGCCCTGCTGGCCTGACCCGTCATCGGCCCGGTGGCGACGCTCTGCCACCGGGCCTCCCCCGTCGGGCCCCGGCCCGACCCGCTCTGGAAGGACCCCCGTGACCATTCCCCCTAAGACCGCAGCCGGCCCTGAGACCACCACCGCCGCTGTCACCGAGATCGCCGACGAGCTGCCTCTGCCGCGCGAGGTGGACCACGACAGCGAGACCCACACCCGCCGCGGTGAGCAGCGCGCGTTCGACTCGATCCTGTTCTCCTCCTTCGGCGGCCCCGACGGCCAGGAGGACGTGATCCCGTTCCTGCGCAACGTCACCCGCGGGCGCGGCATCCCCGATGAGCGGCTCGAGGAGGTCGCCGGCCACTACCGGGCCCTCGGCGGCCGCAGCCCCATCACCGAGCAGAACCGCGCGATGATCGCCTCCCTTCAGGTGGAGCTGGCCGCCCGCGGCATCGACATGCCCGTGTACTTCGGCAACCGCAACTGGGAGCCCTACAACGCCGATGCGGTCACGGCCCTGCACGCCGATGGTCACCGCCACGCCCTGGGCCTGGTCACCAGCGCGTACTCGAGCTACTCCTCGTGCCGTCAGTACCGCGAGGACTTCGCGATGGTGCTCGAGGAGACGGGCCTCGCGGACGAGGTCACCATCGACAAGGTGCGCGTGTACTTCAACCATCCCGGGTTCCTGGACCCGGTGGCCGACGGCCTCGAGCAGGCGCTGCGCTCGCTCGGCGATGCCGGCCACGACGTGGACCGCATCGCGGTGCTGTTCTCCACCCATTCGGTGCCGCTGTCGATGGCGGAGGCCTCCGGTCCGGAGGAGACCCGCGTGGAGGGCTCCAGCGGCTGGTACGTGGCCCAGCACCTCGCGGCCTGCCGCTACGTGATGGACCGGGTGGACGACGCCCTGCCGCAGCTGCCGTCGTGGCGCCTGGTGTACCAGTCCCGCTCCGGCGCACCGCACATCCCGTGGCTGGAGCCGGACGTCAACGACGTGATCGAGGAGATCGCCGAGCAGCAGTCGGCCGATGCGGTGGTGGTGGTGCCGATCGGCTTCGTCACCGACCACGTCGAGGTGGTCTGGGACCTGGACACCGAGGCGAAGGAGACCGCCCAGGAGCACGGCCTGACCTTCGAGCGGGTGGCCACCTCCGGCACCGATCCGCGGTTCATCAAGGCCCTTGCGGATCTGGTGCAGGAGCGCCTGGATCCTGCCTTCCCACGGCAGGAGGTCACGGACTTCGGGCCCACGCCGGACGTGTGCGGCGCCAACTGCTGCGTGGGCCGGATGTGCCGACCCACCACCAGCGGCGTGGACTCCGCGCGGGACGTGCAGCGCGCCCGGGCCGCTCGCGAGCAGGAGCAGGCGGCCGGGGCAGGCACCTCCGGGGCAGGCACCGCCGGGGCTGACGCCTCATGACGGCGCACCCCGATCCGGCCCCGCTACGTCTGGGCACCCGCGCCTCGGCCCTGGCCCTGGCCCAGTCCGGTCAGGCCGGGCGGGCCCTGGTGGCCGGCACCGGCCGGGCGGTGGAGCTGGTGCACGTGCGCACCACGGGCGATGTGGACCGCCGGCCGCTGACCCAGATCGGCGGCACGGGCGTGTTCGTCACCGCCGTGCGGCAGGCGCTGCTGGACGGCGAGGTGGACGCGGTGGTCCATTCCTGCAAGGACCTGCCCACCACCCCGGCCGACGGCATCACCATGGCCTGCATCCCCGCTCGGCAGGATCCGCGCGATGCCCTGGTGGCCCGCGACGGCCTCACGCTCGCCCAGCTCCCGGCGGGGGCGCGCGTGGGCACCGGGTCGCCGCGCCGCGCCGCCCAGCTGCTGCGGGCCCGCCCGGACCTGGAGGTGGTCTCGATCCGCGGGAACATCGACACCCGCATCAACCGCGCCCTGGGGTCCGAGGCGGATCTGGACGCCGTGGTGCTGGCCGCCTCCGGTCTGCACCGGGCGGACCGCGCCGCGGAGATCTCCGATCTGCTGGACGTGCAGGTGATGCTGCCGGCACCCGCCCAGGGGGCGCTCGCGATCGAGTGCCGCACCGAGGACTGGCAGGCCGGCGGGTGGCTCGCCGAGGCCCTGGCCGCCTACGACCACGCGCCCACCCGGGCCGCGGTGACCGCTGAGCGCACCCTGCTGCGGGCCCTCGAGGCCGGCTGCAGCGCCCCGGTGGCGGCCCATGCCACCGGTGAGGCGCAGGCGCTGCAGCTGCGGGCCCTGGCGATCTCCCCCGACGGCGCGAAGGTGATCGAGGGCTCCCGCCGCGTGGACCCCGACGGCACCTCCGCGCCCGAGCGCGCTGGCGCATCTGACGCGCACTCCGCCGCCCGGCTCGGTGAGGCACTGGCCGCCGAGCTGCTGGACCAGGGCGCCCGGGACCTGCTGGACGCGGCCTCCGCGGCACCGGATCAGGTCTGATGCCCGTGACCGCATCCTTGCCGCCGTCGGCCGCTGCCCCGTCCCGGGGCGCGGCGAGGGTGCTGCTGCCACGACCTGAGGGCCGCGGCGGCGCGCTCGCGCGGCTGCTGCAGGAGCAGGGCTTGCACGTCGAGCAGCACCCCGTGGTGGAGCTTCGCCTGCACCACGACGCACCGATGCGCGAGGCCGTCTCTGCGCTGGCCGCAGGCCAGTGGGAGCACCTGGTCCTCACCAGCCCGCGCACGGTCGAAGCGCTCGCGGCCGTCCCCAGCCCCCTGCCCGAGGGCACGGGCACCGCCGATGCCGGGCCCATGCTCCAGGAGACGGGCTCCGCCGAGCACCAGCCCGGGGTGCTGCGGATCCCGGCCTCGGTGACCGTGACCGTGGTGGGCGAGGGCACGGCGAGCGCCCTGCGCGCCTGCGGTCGCGAGCCGGACCGGGTGGCCGGCGGCTCCGGGCAGGCCCTGGTGGAGCAGTTCCCGCCAGCCCCCGATACCGGCGCCCGGGTGCTGTTCCCGGCCTCCGCGGCAGCGGCCGGCACCGTCCCGGACGGCCTTGCGGCCAAGGGCTACGCGCTCACCCGGGTGACCGCCTACACGCCCCACCCCCTCCCGCTGCCCCCGCAGGTCGCGCACGACCTGCGCACGGGGGTGTACCGGGTGGTGGTGCTGACCAGCTCGATGATCGCGCGGATCCTGGCGGAGCAGGGCGTGCATCCCTCCACCAGGGTGGTGACCATCGGCGACCCGTCCACCGCGGCGGCCCGCGCCGCCGGGCTCACCGTCCACCACCAGGCCCGGACCGCCACCGACCGGGGCCTGGCCGATGCCGTCCGCGCCGCCCTGTCCGACCCTTCCGATCCCTCCGACAGCGTTCACCAGGAGACCCCCATGACCTCTGATCCCACCGCTCCCCGCACGCCCCGGCAGCAGGCCCCCGATGCCGCCGTCGGCGGGCCGGTCCCCATCGTGCGGCCCCGCCGCCTGCGCACCACCGGTGCCATGCGCTCCCTGGTGCGCGAGCACACCCTGCGCCCGGCAGACCTGGTGCTGCCGATGTTCGTGCGCGAGGGCATCACCGAGGACCAGCCGATCTCCTCCATGCCGGGCGTCCTCCAGCACACCGAGGACTCCCTGGTGCGCGCCGCCACCGAGGCCACCGAACGCGGGGTGGGCGGCCTGATGCTGTTCGGCGTGCCCAAGTACAAGGACGCCGTGGGCTCGGGTGCGACCGATCCGGACGGGGTGCTGAACCGGGCTCTGGCCCGCCTTAGCCGCGAGCTGGGCGATGCCACCGTGATCATGGCGGATCTGTGCCTGGACGAGTTCACCGACCACGGCCACTGCGGCGTGCTCGATGCCGAGGGCCGGGTCGACAACGACGCCACCCTGGGGCGCTACCGCGAGATGGCCCTCGCCCAGGCGGAGGCCGGCGCCCACCTGCTGGGCCCCTCGGGAATGATGGACGGCCAGATCGCCGCGATCCGCGAGGCGCTCGACGCCGCCGGGCACTTGGACGTGGGCCTGTACGCCTATACCGCGAAGTACGCCTCTGCCTTCTTCGGCCCATTCCGTGACGCCGTGGGCTCCTCCCTCAGCGGTGACCGCCGCACCTACCAGCAGGATCCCGCCAACGGCCGTGAGGCCCTGCGGGAGCTGGAGCTGGACGTGGCCGAGGGAGCGGACCTGGTGATGGTCAAGCCCGGCCTGCCCTACCTCGACGTGCTGGCCGAGGTGGCTGCCGCCTCCCCCGTCCCCGTGGGCGCCTACCAGGTCTCCGGCGAGTACGCGATGGTGGAGGCCGCTGCTGCCAACGGCTGGATCGACCGTGACAAGGTGATCCTGGAGTCCCTGCTGGCGTTCCGCCGTGCCGGCGCCACCACTGTGCTGGCCTACTGGGCCAGCGAGGTGGCCGGCTGGTACCGGGACGGCCTGCCCGCCCACTTGCGCGAGTTCCTCTGACCCGACCCGATCCGAGCGGCCCCGGCCCCCGTCGTCCGCCTCGGACCGACCCCAGCACGCACGCCTGAACCCTCTCGAGAAAGGCACCCCCATGACCGACGCCACCGAACACCGCACCCCTGCTCCCACCTCCGCCGAGCTGTTCGAGCGGGCCCGCAGCGTGATCCCCTCGGGCGTGAACTCCCCGGTGCGGGCCTTCGGCTCGGTGGGCGGTACCCCGCCGTTCATCGTCAGCGCCGAGGGAGCCCTGCTGCGCGATGCCGACGGCCGCGAGTACGTGGACATGGTGGGCTCCTGGGGGCCGATGATCCTGGGCCACGCGAACCCGCAGGTGGTCGAGGCCGTGCGGGAGGCCGCCGGCAAGGGCCTCAGCTTCGGTGCCCCGCAGCCCGGCGAGGTGCTGCTGGCCGAGGAGGTCACAGCGCGGGTGCGCCCCGTCGAGCAGATCCGCCTGGTCAACTCCGGCACGGAGGCCACCATGAGCGCGCTGCGCCTGGCCCGCGCCGCCACCGGCAGGGACGTGGTGGTGAAGTTCGCCGGCTGCTACCACGGGCATGTGGACGCCCTGCTGGCCGAGGCCGGCAGCGGGGTCGCCACCTTCGCCCTGCCCGGCTCTGCCGGAGTCACCGCCGCCACCGCCAAGGACACCGTGGTGCTTCCCTACGGCGACCGGGCGGCCCTGACCGAGCTGTTCGCCCAGCGCGGCGGGGAGATCGCCGCGATCATCACCGAGGCGGCACCGGCGAACATGGGCGTGGTCCCGCCGCCGGAGCAGGACGGCACCGGCTTCAACCGCTTCCTGGCAGAGACCGCGCACGCCGCCGGGGCACTGCTGATCTCCGACGAGGTGCTCACCGGGTTCCGGGCGAGCCGCGAGGGCCAGTACGGCATCGACGGCGAGGGGTGGGAACCGGACCTGATGACCTTCGGCAAGGTGATCGGCGGCGGACTGCCCGTGGGCGCCTTCGGCGGCAGGGCCGAGCTGATGGGCCTGCTGGCCCCCGCGGGTCCCGTCTACCAGGCGGGCACCCTGTCGGGGAACCCGCTGGCCACCGCCGCGGGCCTGGCCACGCTCGACGGGCTCGACGAGAGCGCCTACCACGCCATCGGCCGCGCCGCCGATGTTCTGAAGTCAGCGGTCTCCGAGGCCCTGACCGCCGCGGGCGTCCCGCATGTCGTCCAGTCCACCGGCACTCTGTTCTCGGTGTTCTTCCGGGAGGCGCCGGTGCGGACCTACGACGAGGCGAAGTCGCAGGACACCGATGCCTTCGGACGTTTCTTCCACGCCATGCTCTCCCAGGGCGTGCATCTGCCGCCGAGCGCCTTCGAGGCCTGGTTCCTGTCCACCGCGCACACCGACGACGTCCTCGATCGGATCATCACGGCCCTGCCGCAGGCGGCCCGGGCGGCGGCACAGGGCTGACCTCCCCGCCGGGCTCCCGAGCCCCGGTATGCGATCCTGGCGGGGCGCCGCGGCGGGGGACGGCGGCGCCCCGAAGGAGGGGATCGCGATGATGCACGACCGACGGCCGCCGCGGCGGCGCCTGCTGCTGAGCGGCGCCGCACTGCCGGCGGCACTGGCCATGAGCGGCTGCGGGGTGGACCTGCCGCGTCCTCCCGGTCTGCCGGGCCTGCCCGGCCTGCCGCGACGGAGACGCCCGCGCGACGGTGCCGTCACCCGATGCCTGGACGGCGGTGAGCAGGTCCCCGAGGAGTACGAGGACACAGTCCCCGACGGCACGATAGTGGACCCCGCACCGGCGAAGCCGGACAACAGGTTCCTGCGGCGCGGCCTCGCCCTGTCGCCGGACGGCAGCCTGATCACCGCTCACCGCACCGACCAGCAGGCCCCGTTCGAGACCTAGGGCGGCCTGGTCGTGTGGAGCACCGCCGACGGCGCCGTCGCGCACGAGCTCGAAGAGCGCGCCGGCGGGCCGGTCGATTGGCTGGCGGACGGCGAGCACCTGGTCGTCGGCCACCCGCGGTACGCCAGCGTGCTCTCCATCGACGGCGAGGTCCTCACCCACCTGCTCGGCCACGATCTGACCGACGACCTCGCCTCCATGTCAGCGGTCTCCGTCTCGCCCGACGGGTCTCGCCTCGCGACCCTGGGCAACGACGACACGGTCCGTCTCTTCACCGTCGACACGGAGACCTGCAGCGGCGACGGGACGCTGCAGCTCGAGCAGGACGACGATCCGAGCGCCGTGCTCTGGAGCGCCGACGGGAGCCGCCTGCTCATCGGGGCGGCCCGCTCCAGCTACGAGGGCGCGCCGGACAACGCCCCGCAGTGGTGGGACGCCGACAGCGGCGAACGGATCGGCCCCGTCGAGGGGGCGACGGGCCGTGTGTTCGCGATCGCCCTGCTCGAGGACGACACCGTGCTGGCTCTCGCCGAGGACCCGAGCGTCGTCCAGGTCATCAGGCCCGGCGGCACGGTGGACACGGGGCCCGAGCTCACCTCCGGCTGGTTCGGGGACCTGGTCGCGGGTCCCGGCGGGAAGGTCGCGGTCACCGACCGTGCGGACACACTGCTGCTCTGGGACAGCGTCCGGGGCGAGGTCGAGGAGCTCCCCCGCGAGGAGACCACCCAGTGGTGCTTCTCACCGGACGGCAACACCCTCTACGGCCTGTCGCAGGCCCAGGGCGTCATGGTCTGGGACGGTTCGGACTGGGCGGCCTTCGAGACGCCCTGAGACCGCCGTCTCGCCCCTGCCTCGAGGTGGTGGGTCCGGTGGCGCGCGATCAGCCCCCGCTGACAGCACATGGTCGATGCACAGGGCGAGCAGCCACACCAGGGCGGCGCACCTCCCCCGTCACCACGAGCAGGCCGAGGACGGCCAGTGCGAGGACGCCGGAAGCGACACCGACGAGGACTGCGATGACCGTGAATGGAGCCTGCCCGAAGGTCTCCGAGAGGAACATGTCGCTCTTCTCGAGGCCCTCGGGCCGGTGCCGGTTCAGATCGATGGCCGCGAGCATGACCATGACCAGCAGGGTCGTGACGGCGACCAGCAGCGCCAGCGGGCGCCCCCCCGAGAGCCGGGTCAGCCCCTTGTTGAGGGCCGGGAGGACAGAGGCGAGGGCAACGAGCACCTGGGGCTGTCGCTCCCGCCGCCTCGATGCATCGGTCAGGCCTTGCGGACCAGCTCGGCGATCAGATCGGCCTGCATGAGCGAGTTCGCCTTGACCTCAGGCAGGTGCTGATCGAGCTTGGCCTGCACCTCGTCGCGACGGGCCTCAAGGTCGGCGAAGCGCTGGGTGAGGTGCTCGGGGGTGAGCTGGTCGTGACCGAAGGCCCACTCCTCCAGCTCGAACATCTCCAGCACCTCGCGGTACTTGTGGCTCCAGCCGATCACCAGGGTGGGCACGGCCATCGCCAGGGAGGAGACCATGGCATGGAAGCGGCTGGCGACGAACAGGTGGCAGCGACCGATCAGGTAGCGCAGCTCCTGGGAACTCAGCTCGCGGTCCACGAACAGCAGGTCGTTGCCCATGCGCAGGCGACCGTTGATCTCGGTGCACAGCGGCAGATCGTTGTTGTGGGTCTTGGTGGTGCCGGTGCGCACGCTGTGCGGGATCAGCAACACCTTCTTGCCCTCGGCGCGGAGGTGCTCGATGAAGGAGACCATCTGGCCGATGTAGTCGCCGCCGCGGGCGTCGACCTTCTTCTGCAGCACGACCGAGGGGCAGACGCCGACGACGTCGCCCCTGTCGAAGAAGGACAGGTCCAGATGGCGCGAGACCGACTCGGCCTCGGTGCCGTCCATCTCCAGGGAGAAGGCGTAGTCGGCGCCGGCCACGATGTTGGTCAGGCCCAGGCCCTCGGCGTACTCGTGGGTGATGCGACCGCGGGTGACAGTGCAGGCGGCCTTCGGGAGGAAGATCTTCGAGACGATCCGGTTGATCGGATTCTTGAACGGGCCGACTGCCTGCGCGCACTTGAACACCGGGGTGCCGAGGTTCAGGGCTGGCAGGATCGAAGCCACGTTGTAGAGCAGGAACTTCTCACGGCCGTCGGTGAATGTGATGCCGCCCTGGTCCAGGAGGACGTCGGCCTCGGCCAGGGCGCGCACGGCCTTGTCCCGGCGCAGCAGCGGACGCAGCGGCGGCAGCAGACGGTGGAGCAGGGCGAGAGAGTTAATGCGCACACCGAGGGTGGCCGGGTCGGCCTTGACGATCTTCAGGTTCGGGTAGTGGTTCTGTGCGTCGTCCTCGGCCGGGTACATGCTCAGCAGTGTGAACTCGACGTCACCGAGACGGTCGGTGAGCGTCTGCACGGCGGACTCGAGCATGGCCGAGGCACCCTTGTTGCCGGACAGGGCCGAGCCGATGATGGCGATGCGGTGGGTGGTCATGGACGCGTCTCCTTCGGGAGGGTTCTGCGGGTGATCAGGTAGATGAGAGCGACGAGGGCGTCGCCGATGGTGGCCAGGAGCCGTGCGAGCAGCGAGATGATCACGGCCTCGGGGACCGGGACGTACTGGCTGAGGACGATCACGATGACGGCCTCACGCACACCCAACCCGCTGGGCACCAGGATCGCCAGGATCCCGATCGCGCCGGCGAGGGCGTAGGCGGCGCCGAAGGGGAGCCAGTGGGCGGGGGTGATGTCACTGACGGTGTGGGCGATCAGCACGAAACCGACGCCGTTGACGACGCGCGGCAGGATGAACTCCAGCGAGGACAGGGCCGCACGCGGGGCACTCAGGAAGTATTCGCGCGGGATCTCCTGCTTGAGGACCTTCTTCGCCGGGATGCTCATGAGCGCCCGGAACGCCGGCGGGTACAGGAGCACGATCGCGGGGATCAGCACCAGCAGCGGCGCCAGCATCAGCGAGGCATTGGAACCGAAGACCTCGGGGCCGATGCTGATCAGCAGGATCACGGCTGCCGGCACGATCGAGGCGAGCTGCAGGAAGATGTTCTCGTACAGGAAGGTGATCACCACGAGGGTGCGGCTGATGCCCTTCTTCCCAGCCCAGATCACCTTGTTGGCCACGGATCCGACCTGCCCGGGGATGTACTTCAACACCCAGGAGAGGCATTGGACGGCGATTGCCTCGCGGTGGCTGAACTGGGCGTCGCGGTCGAGCCAGCGCAGGATCCTCCCCCAGGCGACACCGGTGACCGGGACGGCCAGGGCGAAGGCGAGGGTCGCCAGCACCCACTCCCAGGAGAAGCCGATGTCCTTGGCGCGCACCGCCTCCCAGTTGTCGATCAGGGAGCGGGAGAACAGCCAGCCGACGGCGCCGACCACCAGGATCGTGACGACCCAGCGCAGCGCCTTCTTAGTCGCCGGCGGCTTCTTCCGCCCCGGAGCGGGGGCCGACGAATCTGCGCCGTGCTCCCCCGAGGGGGAGGACTGTGAGGGGGTGATGGCCACGTCAGTCGTTGTACCGGCGGAAGGTGTCGAGCTCCTTCTTCGCGGAGTACGGGACGAGCGCGTCCGGATCCGCGTGGCCGAAGGCGATCAGCATGACGACACGATCGGAGACGGCGAGCTTCAGGCGCTTCTGCATCTTGGCCTCGAGCGGCTCGAAGTCCGGCCAGTTGATGACGCAGGAGCTCAGGCCTAGGGTCTCCAGGCCGAGCATGAACTGCATGGCCGCCAGCGAACTGTCCACATAGATGGCGTGGCGGTCACGAGGACTGAAGTAGGACTCGAGCTTGCCGACGACGACGGCGATCGCGGGCACATTCTGCGAGTAGCCGCCGGTGCCGAAGGGGATGCCGGCGATCTCCTTGGCCAGCGCCGGGTCATCGTAGATACGGAACTCGTAGGGCAGACGGTTGCAGGCCGTCGGCGCCTGGCGGGCCAGCAGCAGCGCACGATCGATCAGGTCACGCTCCACACGGCGCTGTTCGAACCAGCGCACGGAGCGCCGCTGCATGACGAGCTTCTCGAGCGAGTCGTAGTCGATATCGCTGAGCTGCTCCTTCGGATGCGGGATCTTCCCGGTCTCGACGCCGTCGTGACCGGCCGCCTCGAAACGGGCACGGGCATCGTGGATGCGGGGATCATCGCCGGTGGCGACCCGGAAGTACTCGGCCAGGACGTCGTGTGCCCACTCCATCTCCGCGGTGTCCATGGTGCCGGGGGCGGTGCGGCACTGGCGCGCCGCTTCCTCGTAGAACTCGATGGTCTCCGTGATGTAGTCGCGGGCGAACACATCGCGGCGCGGCCGCATGATCAGACCCTTCTCGAGCCGGTGGATGTTGCGGCGCAGCTCGACATGGGTGACGCGATCGCGGTGCTTGTTGCGGTAGTAGTTGCGGCGTCCGCGCAGGACGGCGCTCTGTTCCCGGTTGAAGGTCAGGAAGCTGACCACGAAGAAGAGATGGGTGAGGACGCGACTGGATCCGAAGGTCTCCAGGAACGCACGATTCACGGTCTCGTAGACGCGGCGGATGGCGGTGATCGCCAGCAGCTCCTTGGCGATCGCCTTCAGCTTCTTGAGCACGGGGACTCCTGATCAGTCTTGCTCGGGGCCGACGGATGCGGGTCCCCTCCGGGCGGCCCCTCCCCTTCGTGCGATGCACGACGACGCGCGCCAACGGGTCAGCAGGCCGTTGAGATCGTATCTTGGAGGCCCTCTGGTTCCGGGGGGTGACGCGCGTGATCTGTGCGGACCTCGTTGAGGTCCTGTGAGGCCGGCGCCGGAACCGCGCTTGGTCTCAGCTTCGCCCGAGCACCTCGATCGCCATCTCGTAGAAGCGCAAGAGGTCGTCGGACGCGTTCTCCCAGGAGAACCTCTCAGCCTCCGCCGGAGCGTTGGCCCGGATCCTCCTGCGCCGCCTCCTCGATCGCGGAGACCGTGCGCCTCACCCGGGCGATGGCCGGGTCGTCCGGACGGTACTCGCGCTGGGCGTCCTTGAGCAGCTCGTCGGCCTGGTAGAAGGCGTCCTCGAGGCGCCCGGCGACGGCCGTGGCCTCGGCCAGCTCGCACCGCAGCTCGATGGCCTCGGCGGTGGTGGCCTCCTCCCCGGTGGAGAGCAGGTTCAGCAGGGCGAGCGTGGCGTCGTGGACGCGCTGCTGGGGCGTGCTCATCATTCATCTCCCGCGGGGCGGTGGGGCATCGGCTGCCATCGATCCTACGGGGCACAATGGACCGCGTGACGTGCTGTCGGAATGGGAGGAACACATGAGCGAACAGTCCTCGAAGCCCGTCCTGGTGCCGAGCCCTGCAGGTGAGGGTCGGGAACTGGTCGCGCGCCTGCGCGAGCTCGGGCACGAGGTGGACCACGCCCCCTTCGTGGAGCTGCGGATGAACCGCGACAGTGACGCCAAGCATGCCGTGGCCGCACTGATGGAGGGCCGGTTCACGCAGCTGGTGCTGGAGGGGCCCCGCGCGGTGGACCTGGTGCTCTCCTACGCCGATCTGCAGGATGCCCGAGACACCGGCGGCAACCCGTCCGACGGGGAGTCGGACCCCGCCTCGGAGGACCCGGACGCCCCCGGCCGTCCTGTGCTCGCGCTGCCGCGCGGCACCGAGATCACCGCCATCGGGGAGGACACAGCGGCGGCCCTCGCCGAAGTGGGCCTGGAGCCCACCCGCACGGTCCCGGCCCTGGACGCGGGGGCCGGCCTCGAAGTCCCTGCCGCGTCACGGGAGGGCGAGGAGCTGCTGCTGATCACCTCGGCCACGGCCCCCGCCTCCCTGACCGGGCAGCTGCAGCAGGCGGGGTACGCGGTGACGCGGGTGACGGGCTACCGTCCGGTGCCCGTGGGGCTGGACCCCCAGGTGGTGCGCGATCTGCGGCTGGCCGGGTACAGCTCCGTCGCGCTGCCCGGCACCTTCCTGGCAGACCTAGCGGGCCATCTGGGCATCCACCGAGACATTCGCGTGGTCACCTTGCACGCCGGGGCGACCAAGGCCGCGGAGGCCCGCTCGCTCGTGGTCCACGGCCAGGCCACCGAGCCCACCGGGGCGGCACTGGCCGAAGCGATCGACAGGGCCGTGGCCGGGAGCTGATCAGCCCCCGGCCGGAACCGGCTCAGAATCTCCGCGTTTCCACAATGATGCGGTCACCGCCCTCACACACGACCGCCATCGTGATCACAGGACCCCCGACCCCTGCGCCGTTAAAGCGGCGTACGGAAGGACCCCTGCCTCACGCCTCCACACCGGCGTCGACAACGTCATGACCAACTAGACCTAGACTGAAAGCGATTCCGCCCTCCTCACCAAGGATGTGATCCCGTGAGCTTCCCGGACATCATGGAGGCCTACGCTCTCGACCCACCGCTGAGAATCTGATCGAGCTGCATCGGGCGATCATGGCGGCACCGAGCTACGACCCGATGGTGATGATCGCCGGTTCTGTGGCGCCGCTCGCGAAGGCCGGGGAGCACCAGGCGATCGTCGACGAACTGTGGAGGAAGATGCCCGGGGCCTGCCTCTCCCCCACCGCACACATGCACCTTTCCCTCGCCTACGCCAATCTCCCCCACCCCGGAGCAGCAGGCGGCCTATGACGAACAGATGGAGCAGTACCGGAACCAGGCCGTCGAGGTCGATGCCCGCACCGCGGCATACGAACAGGGCAGCGGACTGTCCGTCGAGGAATTCAAGCGGATCCGAGACAAACCATGACGCCCCCGTGCCGTTCAGCCCGATACCGTGACCCCGTGCCGCTGCTCACGCGTCGGGCCCTCACCCTTTCTGCGGTGGGTGTCACAGCCCTCGCGGCCTGCACCCCCCGGCGCAACGAGAAGGACGATGAGGAGGACTCCGTGACGACGTCGGAGGGCACCTGCCACCCCGCTGCGAATGCCCCCCAGGGCGAGAACCCCTATGGAGGGTTCCGGATCTCTCCCGACCAGCTCGTCTCACCGGAAGGACTGGCCGTCGCACCGGATTCGTCATTCGTCGCAGCAGGTCTGGAGCACACAGCCCCGGACTCCCTGTCCGTGGAGGACTGGGGCACGGCGATCTGGGACACTGCGTCGGGCGATCTCCTCACAGTGACGGGCAACCATCGTCGAGGTCCGCTCGCATGCCACCCCTCCGGCGACATGCTCGCTGCCGCAGGGCGGTCCCAGATCGACATCCTGGGCAGAGACGGCGCACTGCAGTGGACTCTCACCGGGCACTCCCTCGGCTCGGACGAGGACCGCAGGATCGTCGACCTCGCATTCAGCCCCGACGGGGCTCTCCTGGCCTCGCTCAGCACCGAGCGAACACTGCGCCTGTGGCGGTTCCGGGAGGGGGCGTGCGAGGCCGGTGAGGTGATCGACCTCGGTGACCTCATGCCGGCGTCGCTGTCCTTCTCGCCGGACGGCACCGAGCTGGCCGTCGCCGGGGCCACGGGCCCAGTGCAGATCTGGTCGGTCGGTGACGTCGAGCTCCTCCGCACCGTCGAGGCGCCGGAAGGGTCGCCGCTGGGCGTGGCTCACCTGTCCGACGGCTCCCTCGTGATCAGCAGCTACGAACCCGCTGCACTGGCGGTGGTGGACCCCTCGGGTGCCGTGCGCCCGGGGCCTTAGCCCGCGGCTGAGCGCCCGTACGGCCTCAGCGTCTCCCCCGGGGACGTCGTCGCTGTGTCCGGTGATTCCGGCAGCACCGTGACCGTCTGGGACGTGCACGGTGGGCAGCACAGGAACCTGCCCCCGGCACGCGGGTCGGCCCATTGCGTGCAGTGGGCTCCCGACGGCTCCGCGCTGTACGCGGTCAGCTGGACTTTCGGGGTGCTGCGCTGGGACGGCACGCAGTGGTCGCTCCTGCAGATCCCCTGATGTCGGCGGCGATGAACGACGCTCCGTGGTTCCGCTGCAGGGCGAACTCAGAAATCGCGCGCGTCCACCACGATGCGGTCCCCGCCCTCGCACACCGCGGCCATCGTGATCACCAGGCCGTCGGCGGTGACTGGCCGGATCGTGTCGGTGGGATCGGCCGTGAGGGTCATGCCCAGCAGGATCCATCCGTCCGGGCACTGTCCGGCCTCGTCCTCCAGGGGCTGCACGATCACTCCCCGGATCACCTCGTCGTCCGCGCGGGTCCCCGCCGGGCTGTTCATGGGACTCGTGCCCTCCCCCGTGAGGGGGTCGACCCCGCCTCCATCCGAGACCGCGGCGACTCGCGAGGCAGCGACGAGCTCGGCCACCGCCTCCTCCCCCACCACCATGACGGACTGCCGCCAGTAGTCGTCCTGGGCCGGGATCAGCTCCCGCTCGTCCGGCTCGGTGAAGGTCCCGGCGAGGGACATCCCCGATTCCACCTCGAGATCCGGGAACTGCTCCCGGATCTTCTCCGTCCCGTCGATGAGGTCCGAGGGGGTGTACCAGCGCTCGTTGACCGGGTCTCGCACCGGGTCATCCGGTCCGGCCGGCCGTTGCCCTTGGCCGATCCCGATGCCCGGGAGGCACCCGCTCAGCATGAGCAGCCCGGCCATGGCAGCCACCGCACGCCCGGTCCTGGTGCGCATATCCCCCATCCCCTTTCGTCGCGGTTGTCGCAGTGGTCAGCGTAGCGCCGCTCGCGCACCCGCCAACCCTCGCTCCGCGTCCAGCTCCGCCCCGCCGTGCGCGAGTACGCTGAGCGGCGATGGAGATCAACCCCTACGAGTCCCGCCTGCGAATGCTGCAGCAGATGGACGGCGTGCAGATGCAGCGCGAGGCCGCACCCGACGACGAG
This sequence comes from Brachybacterium sp. p3-SID1565, assembly GCF_025143785.1. NCBI lineage: Bacteria > Bacillati > Actinomycetota > Actinomycetes > Micrococcales > Dermabacteraceae > Brachybacterium > Brachybacterium sp. p3-SID1565. The sequence goes on along the minus strand of NZ_JAMBDS010000015.1, from coordinate 2,926 downwards.
ACGGCAGGCTGCCCGGGGTGCCCCTACTTCTGGACCTGCCCCGTCCCCCACAAGGGCGAAGAGGTGCGAGCCCCACAGGAGATCGAGCTGGAGGACGTCGCCGATCAGCTGCCTGCGCGGGGCGAGTACCGGCCCCGGGACGAGTCCGACATCGGTTGGACCGACGTGTGGATCGAGGACGACGACATCGACGACGACTCCGACGGAGCCGTCGACCCCGGCACGACCGACGGCTCCCCGGGAGCGGATGATGCCGACGAGAAGGCCGAGGAGCTCCGAACCGATCCGGAGCCCAGCCCGGCCCTGCACGGCAAGCGCGCCGGTGAGCGCCGCTCCCTGTTCCGTCGTCGTCGCGATTGAGCGTCACCCGTACCGTCTTCACTTGCCGCCGGGCTCCCGTGAGCCCGCTCAGTACCGCGGCGCGTGCATCCCGATCGCCATCTCGTAGTACCGCAGCAGGTCGTCCGAGGCGTTCTCCCAGGAGTACTTCTCGGCCTCGGCCCGAGCGGCGGTGCGGATGCGCGTGCGGAGGTCCGCATCGGCCAGGCGGTGGATCGCATGGTCCAGGCTGGCTTCGTCGCCGGAGTCGAACAGCAGCCCGTTCTCCCCGTCGGTGACCTGCTCCAGCGTGGGGCCCGAGCGTGCTGCCACCACGGGCAGACCGGAGGCCATGCCCTCCAGGATCACCAGGCCCAGGGTCTCGGTGACCGAGGGGAACACGAAGGCATCCGCACTGGCGAAGGCACTGGCCAGTTCCTCGCCTTCCATGAACCCGGGGAACACGGTGGAGGTGCCGGCGAACATCTGCTCGAGCTCACCGCGGAACGGGCCGTCGCCCACGATCGCCAGGGCCACGTCGTCGCGCCGGTTCATCAAGGGCCGCAGCCTGTGGATCTCCTTCTCCGCAGCGAGCCTGCCCACGAACACCAGCAGCTTCTTCTCCGGATGCCCCTGGGTGAGCCTCTCCCGCATCTGTCGGGAGGCGAAGCGAGGGTGGAAGGTGCCGGTGTCCACCCCGCGGCGCACCACGTGCAGGTTGTGGATGCCCTGCTCCGTGAGCTCCTGTTTCATGGTCTCGGAGGTCGCGAGGTTGACGTCCGCCAGCGCGTGGTTGCGCTTGATCTGCCACCACACGGGCCGCTTGCCCCACGACCACGCCCGGTACAGGTCCAGGTAGCGCGGCAGGTGCGTGTGGTAGCTGGCCACCAGGGGGATGCGCTGCCGCTTGGCGGCGTAGGCGCCGGAGGAGGCCAGCAGCAGCGGCTGGGCGGCATGGACCACGTCAGGGTGGAAGCCGCGGATGATGCCGTCGACATTGGGGCTGGGCAGGGTGAAGCGCCGGTGCTTGTAGAACGGCAGCGTGACCGGCCGGATGCCCACCACCCGGGCCCCGTGGTGCTCGGTGACCCCCAGGTCAGGAGCCACCACCATCACCTCGTGGCCCAGGTCGGTGAACCGTTCGACGGCGTGGCGGAGCCTTGTCACCACGCCGTCGACGGACGGCAGGAACGTCTCCGTGACGATCGCGATCTTCACGGACTCGTGGTCACTTCCAGGTGACGGTGGGCAGCACCAGCTCGCGCTTGACGCGATCGGTGTTGTTCTGGGCGATCTTCAGCACCTCGGTGAGGTGCTCGTCGGTCAGCAGGTGCGGCTCCAGGCCCAGGTCCAGCAGGTTGGTGTTGACCGCGTTGTAGTAGTGGTCGTACTTCTCCACACGCGGGTTCTCGAGGTGGTCGATCGCCACCTCGGTGCCCAGGTCCTTGGCGACCTTCTGCACCTTCTCGGCCAGCTCCTGCACGGAGAACTGCTCGGTGAACTGGTTGAACACCCGGAACTCACCGCGGTCGGCGGGGTTCTCGCAGGCGATCTCGATGCAGCGCACGGTGTCCTGGATGTTCAGGTAGCCGCGGGTCTGGGAGCCGTTGCCGTACACGGTCAGGTCGTGGCCGATGGCGGCCTGGATGATGAACCGGTTCAGGGCCGTGCCGAACACGGCGTCGTAGTCGAAGCGGTTGACCAGGCGCGGGTCCAGGCGCGTCTCCTCGGTCTCCAGGCCGTAGACGACGCCCTGGTTGAGGTCGGTGGCGCGGATGCCCCAGATGCGGCAGGCGAACATGATGTTGTCGCTGTCGTGCACCTTGGTGAGGTGGTAGAACGAGCCGGGCTGCTTGGGGAACGGCAGGCGGTCCTTGCGGCCCTTGTGCTCGATCTCGATCCAGCCCTCCTCGATGTCGATGTTGGGCTGGCCGTACTCGCCCATGGTGCCCAGCTTCACCAGGTGGCAGTCGGGGGCGTAGTCCTTGATCGCCCACAGCACGTTGAGGGTGCCCTCGACGTTGTTGCGGTGGTTCTCGATCGCGTGCTCGCGGTCGATCATCGAGTAGGGGGCGCTGCGGTGCTCCGCGAAGTGCACGAAGGCCTCGGGCTGCAGCTCCTGGAACAGGCCGGAGACGGTCTCGTAGTCGGTGAGGTCGCCGACCTTCACGGCGATGTCCTTGCCGGAGACCTCCTTCCATGCCGCCACCCGCTCCTCGAGCGGCAGGATCGGGGTGACCGAGTTCGAGCCCAGCTCGTCGTCGATCTCACGGCGTACCAGGTTGTCCACGATCGTGACCTCGTGCCCCTTCTGGGAGAGGTACAGGGCAGTGGGCCAACCGCAGAATCCGTCTCCGCCGGCGACGACGATCTTCATCTTTCGAGTCCTCCAAGGGGTCGCGTCCGGCCCGGTGCATGCACATGGCCAGAATGGGGTGAACTGTGTGCCTGCTCCTAACGTATCTGGTCACCGTGCATCCAGGTGGGAGCAGGCTCAAAGAGGACCGAAGCGCAGGTGAACAGCCGAAGAACAAGCAGTGGCCAGCGGTGCAGCGCCAGTCACGCACGGGCCATGCGACGCCCGCACCAGCACCAGCACCAGCACCAG